>NZ_JBJPHS010000021.1:0-81596 GCF_052939495.1 Phormidesmis sp. 146-12
CTTTATTAACGTTCTTAGCTATTTCTGCATTGCAGTCGGACTCTTCTTCTGGTTTTGGGGCACCTTTCCGCTACTGGGAAAGCGATCGATTCTATTCAAACTTCATAGTCTTTCGGTTGCGGATACGCTCGGCTCAATGAGCATTGTGGTGGGTCTGCTGCTCAAGATTCCTGAAAACTGGTCGCTGCTGCTGTTAGCACTTATTTCACTGGCAATGTGGAATACGATGCTGGGATATGTGCTGGCGTACTGCTCTAGTAGTGGAGAAACCAATGATCAACGATAGCTATGTATATTTCATTGTTGCCCTGCTGCCACTGTCGGCGTTTATGGTCACGATTCAGGCCAATCCCTTTAATGCTCTGGTGATTCGTGGCATATTGGGTGCGATCGCTGCTCTAGTCTATTCAGTGCTCGGTGCGCCAGATGTTGCTTTGACTGAGGCATTAGTCGGAACGATGCTAGCGATTACACTTTACGCGGTGGCGGTGCGATCGTCGCTAGTGATGCGAATGGGTGTTCTTCAAAAGGGCTGTCTTGACCTAGAAGAGAAGCACGAAGGACAGATGAATGATTCTCTGTTTGCACCGCTCATCGCTGACCTGCGAACCATTACGCGCAAATACCATCTGCGGCTAGAACTCATTCCCTATCCTGATTCTGAATCTCTAACACAAGCATTGCTCGAAAAAGAAATTCATGTCACTTGTATTGCACAGTTGCAGCCTGATCAAGATCCTACACAGTATCAAACCGTGACTCGAATTCGCCGCCTCTATGAGATTCTACAAACCGAACTGACATCACCCATCACTAGCCTGGACTATATCAGTGCATCAGACCTGGAGGAAAAACATTAAATGAAATGGCTCTATATTGCAGCAGGAATCGCCCTGTATATTAAATTTCTAATCTTGCCAAATCCGACCGCAGATGGGCTGGATCTCTCGATCGTCGAAGCCGTCATTCAAGAGAGCGGAGTGGCGAATGCGGTATCTGCCATTATTCTCAGAAATCGACTCTATGACACAATCTTTGAAGTTATTGTTTTTACGATCGCCATTATGGGGGCGCACTTTCTCTTAGCCAATGAGCGACCGTTTTGCACCATTTATCAGTTTACCGATCAGCCTTCGATTGTTCTGGCCCGACTGGGAGCGACGGTGGCCGCGATGGTTGGGGTTGAGCTTGCCATTCGAGGTCATCTCAGTCCGGGGGGAGGGTTTGCGGCGGGAGTTGCAGGCGGAACGGCGATCGGTCTGGTCGCGATTACCTCGTCCTCAAAGTGGATGGAGTCGATTTACCAACGCTGGCACGCAGCCACCTGGGAAAAGATTTCGGTGCTGGTATTTATTGTGCTGTCGGTGGTCACGCTGGCGGGGATTGAATTGCCCCACGGTGAATTGGGCGCACTGTTTAGCGGTGGCGTGGTTCCCATCCTCAACATTCTAGTGGCGATCAAAGTTGCTCTAGGTTCGTGGGCTGTAATTTTAGTGTTTATTCGCTATCGAGGATTGTTGTAGAAGACGGTTGCAAACATTCATGCGAAGTTGATCCATCAATCCTCATCCATGAGAAACTTTGCACGGAAAATTCCATCAAAAAGTCCCCCAGAATTGGCAGCTTGGGGGGCAAAAGCACTAAACAACGCAGCGCATAAAACTTCAGCATAAAACTTCATTGAACTAACGGTGACCTTAATAGCTAGGAATTCATTAACCAGGGATTCTGATTTTGGGTAATTTAGAAATCCCTGATTGAGAATAGTGCAAAATCTAGAGTGAGCAAACGTTCTCTATTTTTTGGAGCAGACTCAAATCGTGGAAACAAAACCGCCTCTTCCCCCTTTTACCCTCGAAACCGCCAAACTCAAAGTCCAGGCCGCCGAAGACGCTTGGAATACTCGTGACCCCGATCGCGTGGCTTTGGCGTATACACCCGATTCATGGTGGCGCAATCGATCGGAGTTTTTTAGCGGCCGCGACAACATTCGATCGTTCCTTCAGCGCAAGTGGGCCAAAGAACTTGATTATCGGCTCAAAAAAGAACTGTGGAGCTTTACCGACAATCGCATCTCAGTTCGCTTTGAGTATGAATGGCACGACGAATCGGGACAGTGGTCTCGATCGTATGGCAACGAGCAATGGGAATTTGCCGAAAATGGCTTGATGCAGCGACGAGAAGCCAGTATCAATGACGTTTTGATTGAGGAGAGCGATCGGAAGTTTCGCGAATGATTCTTCAGTTCAGCCGTGTTGAAATCTGATCTCAAACTGTTTGGGTGCGATCGATCAGATTTCACGACTCCGAACTCGCTCCAGAAACTCAGGATAATTGGCAATCGCGGTAGTTTTTTTGTTGATATCCATATTTGGGTACACTTTTTTGTGATCCGAGCTACCGATTCAGTCCAAAATTAGTCCAACGTCTAACAAATCTGTTTCCCCCATTTCCCAAAATCAAGCTATACTGTTTAAGTGCAATCCACGGGATGTAGCGCAGCTTGGTAGCGCGCCTGCTTTGGGAGCAGGATGCCGCAGGTTCGAATCCTGTCATCCCGATTTTTCGTGAATATGCCTGATTCTGGGATAGGGAATTCAGTGCGAAGTGTACTTTAGAGATCTCTAGCGCATCACCAACGTTTGAGAACGATCGAAATGGGTGCGTTTCTACCCAATTTTTGATATCAAAACTACAGTTCCAGGTACGCAGTGAGGCGATCGATGGGTCAATCGACTCTCATCTCAAAAATTGAGTTCGGCATCACAATTTTCATAGCTCAAATCAAATTGCTACGTCTTTTAGATCTCATCTTTCTAGAAACTCCTCCATCTGATAGTTCTACTTCTTGATATTCATATTGTTGAGAATATTTCATTCGTAGCGTTGTGAAGGCTCTCTTACGATTGGTCTGATCTTGTTTAGTGCTGCCACTTTTAATGAAGTCATTCAAGTCAACCCATCCTTCTGAATCCTGCTTAGACTTGTCTTTAATAAACTCAGCAGACTTTCTAAGTAACTCCACAATTGCATCTGTATTAAAATTTCTCTCAGGTGTTTCTACTTTTAGTAATGCCTCAAGCTTTTCTCGATGAAATTCCCCATTTGCACTAAACCCTCGTTGTGAAGTTGGGGACTGATCCGCCGATGCTGCCAGGGTCGTAACGACTGGAGACAAAGGAACTTGATAAACAGGAACCGAACCCCAACCATTCACGATCGAGTCAAAATAGACCCGTCCTGTTTTGCTCAAATGGTCTGGTGATGGCTTTCCACTAAAGTAAGTTGAATGATTGTCTAGCAATTCTAAATTGTCTTGACTTAGTAGTAGAATGCGTCGATAAATATTCCTCACGCCTCCCCCAATTTCAAACGCCTCGGTGTCGGGAGACTGAGCAAGCAACCAGCCATACTCACGCTTTGATCTTCCCATAGAACACAACGTGTTGAAGCCAGCCATCAATTCTTTGAACCATTTACCCGTTTTTTCTTTGACTGCCAGAGCTTCATCAAAAATGAGCAGCTTTGCGCCTTTGGACTTTTGAAACTTTTGAATAAAACAATTAATTGTCGCCGTGACTTCAACCATCGACTCAGCGCTAGTAAAGGGGTCAATATGCAAGGGTAAGTAATGATCTACCGCTTCCCAGTAGTGAGCCTCTGATGCGTCAGCTTTTGGATCGATCGCCCAAATCGTCACGTCCGGGTGCAACCGTTTAACGGCCCTCGATGCGATCGCAACGATAACCCCTTTGCCCGCTCCAGGCGGCCCGACAATCAACGACGATTGCAAATTAACTGCCAATGACTCAGCAATCTCTATTGACTCACTAGAGGAAACCGGGCAGGCTGTTTGAGTCGCTACAGATGATCCTTCAAGTTCATATTGCGGAATCGTCGCTATCGGAGCCGTACCCAGATCAGGCAAATCTGAAGGCTGACACTCTGGCACAGGTGAACTCTTAACTTCTACTGCGCCCAACTGAGTTTGAACTGTAGGCTGATAGCTTTGTGCGATGTCCCACTGTTGCCATTCTTCGCGCTGGATTTCTCTCTCAGTTTTTCCGGTTTTAGCTTCTGCGTCTTTATTGAGTTTGTGGGCGTACATCAAATCGTTGAGACCCACTAGCGCCACGATCGCCGCCAAAGGAAATCCGGCCATTGCCATTCCCACAAACGTTCCTAAAACGGTAGCGACGCCGATCGCGCCTTGATCTTTTGTAAATTTAGCGAGTGCGATCGCATTCTGTCCAAAATCATTCTCAAACTTGAGATTGCCAGTTGCTTTATCAGTCGCTTTAACAATTGCGTGAGTATAGTTCGTCATCATCTTCCTGTTAACTAAAGTTTTGTTGGGGTGATTACACCTCCTTTTTTTACCTGCTCAAACTTGTGTATAGCAGTCCTGAATCAGTTGTGAGCATCGTCAAAGAATAAGTTCTTAGTCATTAGTCATTAGTTGTTAGGCTTCGATTGACGACTAATTATTAACCACTAATCACCACTGGTTTACCGGGATGGGTTACCCGGATTGACCGCAACAGAGTTAAATCTCTTCATGCCTTCCCACACTCGTAGAGCCACCCGTAAGCAGAACTCAAAGCCAAACATCGTCACTGTGAAATAAATCATTGCCCACCAATCAATCAGGTTTGCATCCCAGTTAGGAAAGTCTCTGACAATCATATCGATGCCCCCTTTGTAGGGAGGAAATGCCATAAAACATACAATCGCTTCAAAGATATAAGCCCCACCTTTATATCGCTCTAAACTAGTCATCCACGATTGAGGCTGTTTGATTGCATGTTCCTCTAAAAGCATCGGAAGCGTTTCGATCGCTTGAATGGTTCCCCACAAAATCACCCCTAGAAATTGCGAAAGATTTAATGCGATCCATGCAATCCAGCCACCTATCAAAGGGATTTGCACCAGACTAGATAGGAATGGAATATATCGAATTTGATCGGCTAATTCTTTGGCTAATCTCATCCAGGGTTGGACGTTGACCAACATCATGAAGCACAATCCAGCAATAAACAGCCAACTGAGAATTTTTGACAAAGTTTTCATGATTTCTATCTTCCTTGTTGATCCAATAAGTTTTGCATTTCTGGTTTGTCTGCGAGTGCTACTCGTGCAATATCCGTAATGAGTCCGTCTTGAATAACGGCGGTGTCGCCCAGTCGATTGCAAACAATTGCGTTATCTCTAACTCGTCTATTGAGAGCCGAATCAACTGTAGTTGCGCCTTCTCTGAAATAGGCTTCTTTTCCGGTCTTCTGGTCTTTGATTAGAATGCAATTAGCTTTGTAACGCTCGATCGCAACCTTTGATAAATCTTGAGCATTTCTGGCATCATCTCTGTTTTTACGTAACCGCTCATTAAAGGCTAATTGGTCTTGTTTGATCGCCTGATTTTTAGCAATTGATTGCTTTATACTTTCACCTTGGCTGAGGGCAATGAGTGCGATCGCGCCCAAGATCAAATGAGATGTTTTAATGTTCATTCACTACCTCCTCAGTAAGGATGAGTTAACTGTTTTACTTGATTTAGACAAGCGTGATAGTGTCAAAAATAGTTGCACTAAAAAGTTAATTAAGAATGAATAACGTCTTGAATGACTACAGCTCGACGAGTTAATTTTTGGAATAAGATTTGCTATTGTTTTACAATCTTTTAGTGAGCTATAAATTCTTGTCGTTATCTTGTTTTGACTTGAGTCACCCGCCTTTAACTGAGTCATTGGTAAACCGTTTGCAATGCTGAATGAGATAGAGATCATCAGAGTGTCCTGATTTGAAGTAGAAGATGAGAGTAGAGTGGTAAATCGTCCTCATATTCACGTTGTTTACTTTGCATTTATGCCAAAACTTTGTAGTAGTTTTTATCGTTTGTGGGGAGAGATTAATCTTTTTTCAGCTATCAAGATTCGTCACTAACTACAAGCTCAGTCTAGAAAGGTGACGATCGACGACTCGCAAACCTAACTGTTCTTTGATACGTGCCTCAAGTGAGGTAGCCAGCGCTGCAAATCGGTGTTACTATTTCCAAGACTTTGATCTGGTAAGTAAGCTGATATAAAGCTGTCCGTTAGACCGTACATTTGTGGATTGTGAGCAAACATTGGAACTCTCGATTCTTTTACCCTGTCACCCATAGCTGATACCTTTGGTGAGCGATCGTTTAGAGAAGCCGCATCGCCAAAACAGTTAACGCCTCGAATTTGTCTCAGTTCTCTATGTAGTTTTTGATGCCAGGAGCAATCATGAAATCATTGGTTCGTTGGAGTGCTACGGTCGGTTTGGTGGGAGCCACTTTGCTAGGTTCGCTCGTTGTGAGTGGGTTAGAGGCACTCGCCCTGACTCCAGAGCAAATTGTCCAAAAGTTACGGACGATTCCTGCCTTTACTTTGGCTGACAAGCAGGGTGCGCCTCTCGTTGCTGCCCCCAACACGGGTCAAAAGGGCACTCCAGAAGCGCCAATTTTTATCAGTCAAAAGGATGCTCAGGCATTTTTAGAAGGGCTGAAGACAAGAAACCCTAATTTGGCAAAAGAAGTCAAAGTCGTACCTGTGTCTTTGGCAGAAGTGTATCAACTGGGCAAAGCGAATCAAGGCAAGCCTGACCAATTAGTATTTACCTACGTGCCCACCAAGCAGCAAGTTGATTCGGCGGTGGCGGTTCTCAAGCAAAATGGTCAGCAGATCAATCAGTTTAATGCAACGCCTCTATTTGCGCTGGGCCAAAAGAAAGGCGATGGAGTTGGCTTTTTGACGCTGCCACGCGACAAGCAACGAGTCATTCCCATGTTTTTTGAGAAAGAACAGGTGCAAGCATTGCTGACTCAGCTTAAGAAAGAGGTGAAAAACTTTCCGGCTGATGTGCAGATTCAGGTGATCCCGTTGGAGAATGTGCTGCAAGAGATGCAGTCTAACAACAACAAAGATCCCAAAAATCAAGAGTTTCTAAATCAGATTGAGTTGGTGCCCTCGGTCGAGTCGATTCAATTTATCCAAAGCCTGCAAAAGGCAGCACCCGCGCAAAACAGACCTCAAGCTGCTCCGAGTAAGCCTAAGAAGTAGGGATGAGGGATAAGGGATGAGGGATGAAAGGGCGGCTTCGGTTGGTTCTGGAGAGTCGGCATTCCTCGTTTTGCTTTTGATTGAAGACTTTTGCTGGAATAGTGGAGTCTACCTAAAACTTTCTGAGAGTTTTCTATCCTCATGTGTGACGCTTTACAGGTCTCTGGCTTAACGCTTTGGGAGTGGCGATCGCACGCCAAAAAATCTGCTCTAGCGGCTGGCATTCCTGTTGGAGAAGTCGATTGGCTGCTGCAAGCTCTGACGAAACTCGATCGCTTGGCTTTGCAGTTGGACTCCTTCAAAACTCAGGAGGTTGACCTGAAGGTTTCCTTTGTAGCGTTACAGCAGCTTTGGCAGAGACGGCTTGAAGAGCGAGTTCCGATTCAATATCTGGTTGGCTTTGCACCGTGGCGACAGTTTACTCTCAAGGTTTCGCCTGCCGTTTTGATTCCGCGTCCTGAGACCGAAGAGTTGATCGATTGGGCGATCGCTGCTGCTCGTTCTAACCCCGCTTTGCAGTCAGGACACTGGGCAGATTTGGGAACAGGCAGTGGCGCGATCGCGATCGCACTAGCGGATGCGTTGCCCAATGCGACGATTCATGCGGTTGACCAGAGTGTAGAAGCGCTGGCGATCGCTCGACAAAATGCTCAAAACTTGGGACTTTCAGCTAGAATCCACTTTTATCAAGGTTCCTGGCTGGAGCCACTAGATTTTCTCAAAGGAAGGCTGGCTGGACTCGTTTCTAATCCGCCTTATATTCCCAGTCAGACGGTGTTGGCGCTTGAGCCAGAAGTAGTTAATCACGAGCCGCATTTGGCGCTGGATGGGGGCACAGACGGATTGGACTGTATTCGGCATCTGGTGGAGACGGCACCTGAGTATCTTCGACCTGATGGGGTTTGGATGATTGAGATGATGGCGGGGCAAGCCGATTTAGTCACCGATCTTCTTAAGCAACAAACGCGGTACGATCGCATCACCACTCACCGGGATCTGGATGGTATTGAACGTTTTACGATCGCTCATCTCAAATCTGTTTCCTAAAATGCATCCTCAAGCCATTTCGCCTCAACCGGGTCAAGAATCTGTCTGGAGCTATCCGCGGCCGCCTCGATTAGAGCCAACGTCTAAACAAATTCAAATTATTTTTAATGGCGAAGTGATCGCTGAGACGCAACGGGCTTTTCGCGTGTTAGAAACCAGTCACCCTCCGGTTTATTACATTCCGCTAGAGGACATTCGACCGCAATATTTGAGACCATCCACTCGATCGACCTTTTGTGAGTGGAAGGGTGCGGGCAGTTATTACAGTGTGGTGGTCGGTGATAAGTCGGCGATCGATGTGGGCTGGTACTATGCCAGTCCAACGCCTGATTTTGCAGCGATTAAGGATTACGTTGCATTTTACGCTGCCCCGATGGATGCTTGCTACGTTGATGGCGAAAAGGTGACTCCTCAACCTGGAAGCTTTTACGGCGGCTGGATTACAAGCGATATTGTGGGCCCGTTTAAGGGGGAGCCAGATTCGTGGGGGTGGTGAGGGAGAAAGAGGGATGAGGGATGAGGGATGAAAAGTTTCGTTGCGGTGTTGAAATCTTCTGCCCCCAGCCAATTCTGATGAACTTTGGGACAAAAATTTCAGGTCAAAGGCTCTCACTCGTGGGTGATTTAAGGAGGCGACCCGAATCTGCGATCAGAGCGTGAAACTTTCTTGTTCGGAACACGATCGTTCCGCTTCCAAATAGAACAATTGGGGTTTGGAGGGCGATCGTTCCGCTTTTAAATAGAACGATTGGGGTTTGAGAGTGAATCGTTCCGCCCTTAAATAGAACGATTGGGGTTCGAGGAGTGAATTGTTCCGTTTTCAAATAGAATTGTTCCGCTTTTAAATAGAAGCATTCCGTTTTTTAATAGAACGATTGGGGTTTGAGGAGTGAATTGTTCCGTTTCTAAATAGAACGATTGGGGTTTGGAGAGCGATCGTTCCGCTTTTAAGTAGAACTATTCCGTTTTCAAATAGAACGATTGGGGTTTGGAGAGCGATCGTTCCACTTCACGAAATGAATTTAGCGAATTGCCAGCCGGGATTAGGAGCTATTTAATCCTTGATCCTTAGCTTTGGTTGGTGACGGGGTGTTGACCATAGAAAGGGAGGACTTCTGACCAGAGCGATCGCTCTCCCCGACTCCATTTCAGATGGGCGAGTTCTAAAAGGTTTGTCACCTGTTCGCCTTGATGAGGGTCTGCTTCCACAAGATGATAAGGGGTTGGATAATTTGAGAGCGTCTGGTGCCAGAGGTCAGGAGTCATCACAGAATCAGGCAAAACCGCCGTCAAATTGTCTGAAGTCGCTTGATAAAGAGCGGTATAAAGTTCGCCTCGTTGGGCTGGCATCTGGATGGCGATCGTTTCCTTGGTCGAGCGATGGGCATAAGCAATGACGGCCAGACTCGACACCCCAAAGAGCGGAATTTCTAACTGTTGTGCCAGAGTGCGGGCGGTGACCACTCCAATGCGCGTTCCGGTAAAACCACCGGGGCCGATCGCTACTGCAATAAATCCGAGATCTGTCCAGGTTTGAGGGTGCAAAAAGTCTGACAGCATCTGGTGCAAATAGTTGGAGACTTCACGCCCTAGATCCCAAACTTGATGTCGAGAGTCTTCCACAAAATCGCTCAAGGCCAGTCCCAAATCTGGGCTGCTGGTATGAATAGCCAATCCGTATTTTTTCACAAAGCTATTGTTGAGATTAAAGACTGGTTTTTGATTGTCACACAATTCAACTTGGAATCAACCTCAACTCGACAGAAATTCTTCGCTGCCGTTGCAAGTCTAAGAGAGCTAGATGAGTCCCCCATTCATCCTCAACTTTGAACTAAAATTTCTTGCCTCAAAGTCCCCCAAAATTGGCAGCTTGGAGGGCAGAAGATCTTAATAACGAGGCGAAGATTCATCAAACTGACGCTTTATTAAATTCACGATTTTTGAGCCTTCTCTCAAAGTCCCAAAATTGCCAAAAGCTCCAAAAACACGCCATTTGTCCACCCAAACCCTACCTCATTAGAAGAGTAGCCAAACAGAATCTCTTGAGACACATCGGCCGAGCAGCTACACACATCATATTTTTCGACCAGCGTCCCCTGTTTTTCAAATTCCTGAACCAGCAGCGCCACAAATTTGCGAGCAATGCGATGGCCCGCTTCAACGTAGCCATATCGACACAACCCCTGCACCGCGATTAACTGCAACGGGGCCCACCCAAACGGCGCATCCCACTGATTGCCACTGACACAAGTGCTGGTCAACAACCCGCCCGGAGCCTCAAAGCGATCGAGATTCTCAGCCACTCGCTTGGCCTGTTCGATAGAAGCAATCCCCACCCACAGCGGATAAAAGGTGGTCGCAAACTCATAATAGCGGCGAGTTTTGGTGTCTAAGTGATAGTCCAAATACAGCCCAGCTTCCTGATCCCAGAGAAACCGATCGATGAGTTGGTGTCTTTGATGGGCCCGATCGCGCCACAGGTTCGCCGTCGTCTCCTGATTGAGAATTTGATAAATCTGCGCGGTGTCACACTCCATTTGGTAGAGCAGCGCATTCAGACAAACGGGCGCATAGTGAATGATGTCTACACTAAAGGGCCCAAACCGATTGGAGATGTCAAAGCCCGACTCGCGCATAGAACAATCTCCCGTGTAAAACAGTTCTGTCAATCTGTCTTGGGCACGATCGTAGTAAAGCGTCACATCATAATCAGAAATATTGAACTGGCGATAGTAGGCGCGAACTCGATCGTAGTGAGTCCTGCCCTGGTCATCTTTTTCATCAAACACAACTTCTGGAAGCGGCTCTTTAGCAACGGCGTAAAAGCGTGAAAGTCCCGTATCCGTCGATCGCGGAGACACCCTCCAAAACTGGTAAAAGCGCTCAACAGCAGGCAACAACCCCTCCAACCACACGCGATCCTGAGTTTGCTCAAACAACGCGAGAATCATCCGCGTCAAAACAGGAGGCTGCGATCGACCCAGCATATACGTGCGATTAGAATTCAAAACCGTACCGTAATGCTCCACTTCATAGACCAACTGTTCGACCATATTTTTGGCCAGGTCAATCTGACCATCGCGCAACAGACCCAACTGCATAAAGTAGCTGTCCCAGCCGTACATCTCGTTAAATCGTCCCCCCGGCACCACGTAGGCATGAGGCAAGTACAACAAGCCGTGTTCTTGAATTTGCGCTCGGTCAGACAGTTTACGCAACTCAATCTGGTTCCATTCTTCAGGAGAAAGCGTTTTTTTGAGTTGACGAGCGATCGCATCGAGATCTTCTTGCTGCGACAAATAGACAATCCAGGGGTCACCCAATCGATGCTCAACTTTAGAATCTTGGGCCGCTTGTAAAAGATGAGTGTGTGACCGCGTTAGGGTCTCCCAGGTCTGCTGAATGTAGGCTCTGACGGACTGAATCTGAGCATCAGACGGAAAAATTGGACTCAAAACTGAAGAATCAGTAGTCATTGGTTCCACTCGCCGCATAAAAGACTTCTGGATCAGAGATGAATTTTTAGCGATCGTCACCTATCTTTAGAGCGGAGGCAACTCGCGATTTTCTGACTGCTTTTGAGTTATCGAAAAGTTTCCTGATTTTACTCTGGCTTGCGGAATACTATTTACAGCGGTTGTATCAAAAGACACTGAGCCGACTCTAAAATTTAGCTAAACACCCACCGTGCCGAAAGTTACCCATCCTGTGGTAATCTCGGAGGAGTTTTCCTAAAGATCATCGTCACAATGTCATAAATCTGCCTGTCAAGTACCGAGATTGGTAATTCTCAGGGGGGAATAATATGAAGCTTTAGTTAAGCTGATCAACCGGGCAGTATATAGATTGTATTAAGTGACTTCAATTACACCTGATGCCTTCGTACCTCCGTTAAGATCAACAGTAACCTTACCAAAAAAGAATAAGGTTTATGAATTTATACTCAGTTGGCTCGCGGTTGTCTGGTTTGTTTAGTCTGTTTTCAACCCCCCTCTCCAAAAGGAGTTGCACTGCATTGATGGCCCGATTTAACTCATTCAACTCCGAGAGTTGGCGATAGGAGCGTAGGTAAGATGAGTACTTGGTCAACATACCGCAACCGTGAAATTACTCAAGAAGAACAAAGACTCTATGATCATCTGTTAAGCGCTGTCCAGGTCGAATCACCAGGGCAACTCATCGATCGCTTTCGCAACCTATTTATCGAGGGCATCAGCTACCCCAACCCCCAAATTTTGAGTGATCTCGATCAGATCGTTGCGGCCAAAGATTCTCTACAAGACTTCAAATTTGTCCTCAATCGCTGCTGCCATATTTTGGTCAATCGCTGGCAGGCTCGTCCTCAGTCACACGTCGCGATCGCTGCCCTGATCGACGTTTTAGAATCTTCCCCCACTCGCCTTGTGACCGAGTATTCGCGCACCCGCATTGTCAAGCAGCTACGAGAACTGGTCAGACAGTTTCTAGAAACCGAGCAGTATTTGACGCTCAAACGGCTGGCGCGAGTCCTGGTTCAATCTGCTGAAGTGGGTGGGTCTGACCAGTCACCGTTGGGGAGCTTGATTCGACGCTATCCCTACCTCTATGAGCATTGTCTGGTCAGTGAAGGTAGCCCTGATGAGCATCAAGACTCAGTGCGAAAACTTCAGACTCAGGTGCAAAAGCAGTACGAAGTTGACCTATCTCAGTATGTGACCTACCAGGTGCGTCGGGGTCAAGCTCAACCTGCCCGTATTATTCAGCCTGTCAAAAATCCGACGCTGCTTGACGATCGCGAACTGCATTTTGCCCTTCAGCAGTTTGTTGGCAAAGTCGAAGGCGCTTATACGCATCGAGAGTTGGCTCAACGTTTCTTAGTTCACAGTCATCAGACGCAATCCTTTCAGGCGTTTAAGGACGACCTTTACCAATACATTACGGCGGCTGTCGATCCAGAATATGGGCGGCGACAGTTTAACAACCAGCTTTACAACCAGCTAACAAACACCCTCCCCGAAAGCAATCATCAGCCGCTCAACGACTTTCTCATGGTGAGAACTTGTAGCCAGTTGCTCAATTTTCTAGTAGTAGACAATCCTCAACACCCGCATCACTTTGTCTTCGTCGATTTGTTGTCAAATATCGGCCCTACGCTGACCACCAGCCTGCTGCTGAGAATTGTGTTGCTCTGTCGTAAAGTCAAGCCCTACTTAGAAAAGCGCTTCTCAATTTTGTTTAACCACTACGAATCTTACACGCGCGACTGTGTGCAGTGGCTGATTGCCGCTATGGAAAATCTACACGTTGCCCTTAGCACCAACTTTAGTACGATCAATTTGTGTTTTGTCAATCAGCTAGTTTAGGGCAGGCGTGACGGCCTTGAGTCAGACCAAAAGTTACTCATTGGAGTCAAAATCGCCTTAGCCTGCAAAAGAATCACAGGAGGACTCCCCTCCCTAGAACGATCACAACCGTTACAGAGACCTAATTTTGTGCTAATGTTTCCATTGGTAGGGTTTTAGACTGGGAATTTTATGCACAGTTCCGCGTGGGTGAGTGTCTTAAAGGTAGACATCCAGGCGTTTTTTTGTGTTTAAAACTCGTGGCAAACATTGCGCTCCCAACCTGAATTTGCCCATGCCATTTTTCAAAACATCCACACGCTACTTACTTGATCGAGGGAGAATCAGGAATGACCCAGGTGGTTTTAGGTGAAAACGAAGGCATCGAATCCGCTCTGCGACGCTTTAAGCGACAGGTTTCTAAAGCTGGAATTTTGGCAGATGTGCGATCGCGCCGTCATTTTGAAACACCGATCGAAAAACGCAAACGCAAATCAGTCGTTGCTCGTCGAAACCAACGCTACCGATAAGTCCGGGGTTGCTAGGATTGAGAAGAATAAGTCTGTGATCTGAATGCGGTTGCAAAATTTTTGGTTGCACAATTTTCAGAGGCAGTCCTTTTGTCATTCTCAACGCCCTCACGCTGAACCCCCATGTCTGACCCGATCGCTGATTCTGGCAACCTGGATGCGCTTCGTCCCGCGCTGACTCAAGAACTGGATGAAGCTATCTTTAGCTTTGATGAAATTCAGACTGAGCTAAACTACAAGCGAGCAACTCATGCCCTGCGCGATCTCGTCAAAAATCTCGACCTGACGGATCAAGAACGATCGGGTCTAGAACCAGAGATCAACGGGCTGGCAACCATGTTGGACAAGCTCGATCGCCTCGTGGTGCATATTGCCGCCTTTGGAATGGTGGGGCGGGGCAAGTCTTCGGTGCTAAATGCGCTGTTGGGTCAGAAGGTATTTGAGACGGGGGCGATTCATGGGGTGACGCGATCGCAGCAGGCGGCTCAGTGGAGTGCGACGTTTGAAAGCCTGGAAGGGACGGAAAGTTCGATTCAAAGAGTCAGTTTGCCTAGCCTTGATCACGCTCAAATTGAACTGATTGACACCCCTGGCATTGATGAAGTCGATGGGGAAACGCGGGAAGTTTTGGCGCAAACGGTGGCCCAACATGCGGACTTGCTGCTGTTTGTTGTGTCGGGCGACATGACCAAAGTTGAATATCAAGCGCTGTCTGAACTGCGAGAGTTTGGCAAGCCGATGTTGTTGGTGTTTAACAAAATTGATCAATATCCTGAAGCCGATCGCCAGAGCATCTACGAAAAAATTAGAGATGAGCGGGTCAAGGAGTTGCTGACTGAAGATGAGATTGTCATGGCTGCCGCCTCTCCATTAGAAGCAAGAGCGGTAAAGCGGGCAGATGGGCGGATGTCAGTGCAACTCAGTGCAGGCGAACCCCAGGTTGAGGCGCTCAAGCTAAAGATCTTAGAAGTCTTGCATCGAGAAGGCAAATCGCTCGTGGCGTTGAATACGATGCTGTATGCCGACGATGTAAATGAGCAGGTGGTACGGCGCAAAATGACGATTCGCGATCAAAATGCCAATCAGATTATTTGGAATGGCGTGATCACGAAAGCGGTGGCGACGGCTCTCAATCCGATTACAGTGTTGGATATTGTCAGCAGTGCGGCGATCGACGTGGCGATGATTCTAACAATGTCAAAACTGTATGGAATTAGCATGACCCAGCAAGGCGCGATCGGGCTGTTGCAGAAGATTGCGATCGCGATGGGTGGCATTACTGCCAGTGAATTGTTAGCAAATCTGGGGTTAAGCTCTCTCAAAGGAATGTTGGGTTTGGCGGCTCCCGCAACGGGGGGACTTTCGCTGGCTCCTTATCTCTCGGTAGCGATGACGCAAGCAGGGGTGGCAGGCGTTTCGTCCTACGGAATTGGACAGGTGACTAAGGCTTATCTCGCCAATGGCGCTTCTTGGGGGCCGGATGGGCCAAAAGCAGTCGTCACCAACATTCTGGCTTCTCTAGATGAGGCTTCGATTCTCAGTCGGATCAAAGATGAGCTACGCGCCAAACTGGATCTTCAGGGTCGAAAAGCGGATGCTGCTAAAGATAATAAAGTTTGAGAATCACATTGAGAATTACACCTATCTTGTCCAATCATGACGACCAATCAACCCAGTAGGCTCGATCGCATTGAGTCCTCACTGGAGCAACTCGCCCAACGCCAAGAAATCACTCAATCCCAACTAGAGCAACTCACCCAGCGACAGGAAACCACTCGATTTCAACTTGAGCAACTCACCCAGCGACAGGAAATCACTCGATCCCAGATTGATTCTCAGGTTTCCGTGGTCGCAGAACTGAGAACCACAGCCGAATTACTGTTACAAGTTGTTAATCAACATCAGCAGAACTTCGAGGTCATTACGGCGGAAATTAGAGAAATCCGAGGAGAAATTCGAGGGCTGCAAACTGAGAATCGACGCATTCTGGACAGACTTGAGCAACACTTTTCTGATGGGCATGGAGGGCAATGATCAAAAAGAAAGTCAAAGCAGACGCCACGGTTGTAGTTGCTAAGTCGGTTTATGTAGTTGCTACGTCGGCAAATCGCTTCAAATTTTTCAGGACACTATACAACTCGTTTTCTGAGCGGAATAGAGAAAATTCAGTCGAGAAGGCGTACTGAGGACGATCGCCACATTCACTCGCTTCTCCAAAACTGCACGAATAGGAGGTTAATCAACAGTAGCGAGTTTACTCACAAATATTAACATATGTTAATACACAGATATGGCATATGTACCACTTAGAAAAGCGGTTGATTTTCTAGGTTTGCATCCAAATACTTTGAGGAAGTACGCAGATGAAGGCAAAATCAACTACATCAAAAACGAAGCAGGGCAACGTCTCTACGACGTTGAATCCTATCGTAGAGATGCAGTTAGCCCCGCCATTGTTTGTTATTGCAGAGTCAGTCGCTCAAAGCAAAGAGACGATCTTGTTCGGCAAGTCGAATTTATGCGAGAGCGATACCCAGATTCCGAAATCCTCCAAGACAGTAAGTGAGAGGCGGATCAATAACTACATCTTTATTACAACTGAGGCGATAAATGAAGAAGTGCAACATTATGCACGGTCTTTATATCATGAGACTGGAGGCGTTGAGTTTGTAGTTTTGGACTGTATTAGTTTTATCCGGCATTTTCTACACCTATTCCATAGATTAAGAAGTAGCTTTCTCGAATCCTATCAGAGCCTTGTCTTGGCAGAACCTCAAAGTGCTGTGAGCCAGCCAGTCAAAGAAGCTTTTTTAGCGATGAGGCAGCCAGCAGAGACGGGAATAGAAGAGGAAGAGCCTGGGATTTAATCAGCGATCGACCTCTGCTACATTAGTGGGGCGCTCTCTCAAAAAGGGTCTTCAGGAATTAAAAGTTATCTACGTAACCCCAACCCGAAGTTAGCACTAAGCTTCCCTAGATCGCCGGACGATCGCTTGGTAGGACGATCGTAAACTTTGCTCCCTCACCCCAAACGCTAGAACATTGAATCTGTCCATGATGCTTAATGACGATCGCTTGATAGCAAATTGACAGCCCCATACCACAGTGTTGACGATCAGGTTTGGTTGTGAAAAATGGCTCAAAAATGCGCGGCTGAATCTCTAGCGGAATTCCACAGCCGTTGTCTGAAATGTGAATAGTAATCGCATCACCCGTCTGCTCAGTGCAAATTGTAATTCTACAAAGAGTCTCAGGCCTACAGTTTGGTAAATCGAAGGCATCGATCGCATTGTTTAATAAGTGCATCAGCACCTGATGGAGTTGACCGGGATAACACTTCACCTCTGGAAGCCAATCGTAAGCTTGAATTACTTCAATCTGAGGATGCTGAGGGGTCTGTCTAAGGCGATGCGAAAGGAGCAATAGTGAATTATCAATACATTGATGAATATCAATTACTTTCTCCTCGACTTCATCTAAATCTGAGAAGTGCCATAAAGCAGAAGCAACCTGACGAATTTGTCGAGATCCTTCTCTCAGCTTGGTGGTCAGCTTAGGAAATTGCACTAGATAATCAATATCCACTTTGGCAGGGGCAGATACCTTGACCATCCAATCAGGATACGTCTGCTGGTATTGCATCAGTAATTGAACGATCGCTTGAACTTGCTGATCCACCCATTGAAGATGACTATCGATAAAGTTAATCGGGGTCTGAATTTCTTCAGTAATCCCTGCAATTAATCGTAGGCTTGATAGTTGCTCTTGTTGAAATAGAGTAGTCTGGGTTTGTTGGAGGGTGATGAGGGTTTGTTGGAGATGTTGAGTTTGTTGTCGGAGCAGTCGTTCTGAAGACTTTAAGGCGGACTCAGCTTGCTTACGATCGTCAATGTCGGTTGCAATCCCACACACTGCGTAGATCTGTCCGTCAGTATTGAATAGTGGAAACTTTATTACTAAAGAAGTGCGAAGTTTTCCATGATAGGAAGCCACTTCTTCGACTTGAATCGGACAACGGGACTCTAACACTCGCTGGTCGGCTTGTCGAAAGGCTTGCGCGATCGCAGCAGGAAACAGATCATAATCCGTCTTACCTGAATAGGCATTGAGATCCAGGTCAAACTCTGATGCAAATTTGCGATTGATCAGTAAATAACTCCCATCGGTGTGCAGATACTCTTTTGCAAAAATTAAGGCATTTGTATTGTCAATCAGATGATGTAATAACTGTTGATTTTGGTCGAGCGCAAGTTCAGTTTCCTTGTAGGCTGTGATGTCTTTGACAGTGCCTTCATAAAACAGCAAATTGTCGTATTTGTCTCTAATCGCCCGCACATTTTCAGAAATCCAGATCACCGTGCCATCTTTACGCCGCACCTGAGATTCAAAATTTGAGACGGTGCCCATCTTCTCGATTTGAGCGATGAATTCTGCACGACGATCGGACTGTACATAAAGTTGTTCTTCAATGTTGACGATCGTAGCAATCAGATCGTCTGGCGACTCATAGTGATAAAACTTAGCTAACGCCGGGTTTACCCTCAAAAAGCGACCATCTGGCGTAGACTGAAACTTGCCATCCATCGAATGCTCAAAAAAGCTGCGATAGCACTCTTCAGCCTGTCGTCGTTCTTTAATTTCTTGCTCTAGACGTAGGCTTTGCTCAGTCAGACATTTGTGACGATCGCGCACCTGCAACTGATACTTAATTCGCGCCAACACTTCATCAGGACGAAAGGGCTTGGTAATATAGTCGGCTCCTCCCAACTCAAACGCCCGAACTTTTTCTGAAGTGACATCAGCGCTACTCAAAAACATTACCGGAATATCTTGAGTTTTGGGACAAGCCTTCAACCGTTTGCAGACTTCATAGCCATCGATACCGGGCATCATGACATCCAGCAAAATCAAGTCAGGCACCACTTCACTGAGCAGTTTGAGCGCCATTTGCCCATTGGTTGCACTACAAACTTGATAGCCCTGTCGCTTGAGCATAATCGATACAATGCGCGTATCTACAGGAGCATCATCAATCACCAAAACGGTACCAAGATAGGTGGAGCGATCGAGCTTGTAGCCCAACAGCCAAAAGATTTTTTCTTCGATAGTTTGAGCGTCTCCCAAATAAATTGCACCTTGAGTGGTCAGGGCTTTGTGAGAGAGCGTGAGTTGTTCGAGTTGGTGAATGATGGAGTTAATTTCTTGCGTGTCCAAATAGAGGCTGACAATGACTCGATCGAGATCACAGAAGTCATCTGCCCGCAGTGCGGGCCCCGTTGCGACAACAGATTTCAATTGAGCCAAGTTCTGATACAGCAGTTTGCGAATGTAGTAAGCGATCGAGGGTGAAAGCTGCAAGCGTTGGCTGTTGGATGATGCAGAAGTGTCGAAGGGTGAAAAATCTGAAATCAGCATAAGGGGCACGCAATATCAATAAATGCTTGCCGTAAGAATGCCCGCTCCAGCAAAGCTAACAACGATGTAGTTTAAAAGCCTTCAGAGATTATTAAAGCTTTGAACAGACCCTCATTTGAGAGGGGTGGATGAGAGGGGTGAATGAGAGGGGTAAATCAGTTAAACCGCTCACTTTGTGCCCTTCGAGAAATCAGTAAGGGGGACAAATTCAAGAACGTCTCAGCGAACTTTAAACCGAAAAGCTTTGCCAATCGTTTAGCCTGCACGTTGAGAAGCTTTCTTGCGCTGCTAGTGTTGATTGCTACTTCCCGGCTGTCTTCCAAAGTCTAAGGCTGAAGTTTGCTTTACCGCTTGATGGTGGCTGGGTCAAAATTCGCTAAGATAGAGCTAAAGCGGAATCAGTTCGACCTCTCTGTTTCGATCTCCCCCTAGCGTTGAGTATTTAAGTTCATGACTTCTGTAGTTTTAGTCGAGAAAAAAAAGTTAGCGAAGCCGCCTTTAGACATTCATCACCTGGGCGATCGCGTACTCCGACAACCTGCCAAACGGATCGCAAAAGTCGATGCAGAAACTCGGCAGATGATCCGAGAAATGCTGCAAACCATGTACAGCGAAGATGGGATAGGTCTAGCGGCTCCTCAAGTCGCCATTAACAAGCAGTTGATCGTCGTAGACATTGAGCCAGACAACGCTGCAAGACCGCCGCTAATTTTGATTAATCCTGTGATCAAGAAGTCAGGACAAGCGATCGAAGTTGAGCAAGAAGGCTGTCTGAGTATTCCGGGTGTCTATCTAAATGTCAAACGTCCGGGTACGATCGAAGTCACGTTCAAAGATGAGCAGGGCCGCCCTCAGACGCTTTCAACCGATGGACTGCTGGCGCGTGCGATTCAGCACGAAATTGACCATCTCAACGGTGTCCTGTTTGTCGATCGCGTCGAAAATAAGCTTGCCCTCCATCAAGAACTCGCCAAGAAAGGGTTTTCGGCTCAGGCGGTCAAACCAGTATCCTGACATTTTGAGTTTTGAGTTTCAGAAGAGCATCATCTGTTTGTAGAATATAGAGTCTTTGTCGATTGACTTAACTCCAACACGCTCTTTTTTGAAACTCAAAACTTCGTTTAGCAAAGGCTTTTACAACATGACTCCAAAAAGTGGTGTATTTCTGGGTGGCTCCTGTGTAGCGGCGATCGCGGCGGTGGGGTCAGTTTTTGAGCTATCGTCGGGCGACCCTCAGCTAGGCGGGCTTTTGACTGGAGTGATTTTAGCTGCTAGTGTACCGCTTGCTGCAATCTTCTTTTATGCAGCCGTTTTGGATGCAAGAGCGAATCAAAGATAAGGCGATCGATCCTCAGTAATTTGTCTCAATGACTTGTCTTGATGAATTTTGAGTATTCCAGCTTTCCAAACGTCTGACTTGGTAACGCTAAAATGGTTAAACTTTCTGTGAGGGTTGGGGCCACAACTGAAAGGGTGTTAAATGTTGGTATAGAATGTTGCCTATACCGCTCCATAGCCTAACATCTTCTACCGGATGCCTCTGGCGTGTGCCAACTGTTGGAATCCGAGACAATGACGGGTGAAGACCTCCCAATTGCTTTCCTGCGCCAACTGCCCTATGGTAGTTCCGCAGAACAAAGACAACCGAGCTATCCACTTTCTACAGAGAACATCATTGCGATCGGGCGAGATCCTCGCTGTCAGATTGTCCTTGATCCACTTCTCTATGGGTCGGTCTCTCGTCGTCATGTCGAAATTCGCCCCACGACCCGAACGACTGCCAGTGGATTACCGACCTGGTGGGTTTGTGACCTCAATAGCTCTAATGGCACCTTTTTAAACGGGCGACGATTGCGGGGGTGCAAGGTATTAAAGACGGGCGATCGCGTGGGTCTGGGGCAAAATGGCCCTGAGTTTATTTTTGCGTATCAATCGGGCACCGGGTCTGCAAGTCCAGTCAGTCATTCTCCTCAAGCGATCCCCAACCTGTTGCCGATTCCCAGCAGCGTAACGTTTACTCAGCTATTTCCCATTCTTTCAACGGGGCGAGACCTGACCCAGAAAGCTTATTTAGCACCTGCGATCATCACGGTTGCCTTTGTGGTGTCGATGTTTGTGGCGGTGGGCAATGCGATCGTGTTTAACCTTCTCTTGGCGGGCTATCTGGCGCTGGCGGCGTTCTACAGTGTCTATCAGCTTTGTGGTAAGCAGAAGCCGTGGTGGGTGTTTTTGGGAGCGGCGATCGCGATGGTTTTGCTGCTAAGAAGTCCGGTTTTGCCGCTGTTTATTATTATTTTTCGTCAAGTTTTACCAGGGCAAGTGCCTGAGCCGGGCGAGCCGCTCAACCTTCTGGTGCTGCTAATCCGCATGTTTTTTGGGGCAGGTCTGATGGAGGAACTGCTCAAAGTGCTTCCGCTGATTGGCTTTTATCTGTTGGGTCGATCGCTGCCTTCACCCTGGAGAGAGCGGATTGGCATCTGGGAGCCGTTGGATGGCATTCTCTTGGGGGCGGCCTCGGCGATCGGCTTCACCCTACTCGAAACCCTGGGGCAGTATGTGCCTGACATTATTCAAAATACGACTTTGCAGCTTGGAGATGACCCGCGACAGCTAGGATTACAGCTTTTGATTCCTCGGCTGTTGGGGTCGATTTCGGGGCACATTGCCTATAGTGGCTATCTGGGATATTTCATTGGGTTGAGTGTGTTAAATCCTAAACAAAGCTGGCTGATTTTAGCGATCGGATATCTTACGGCTGCGGCACTTCATGCTTTATGGAATGCAACGGGGTCACTCAGTCCCCTAGTTCTGGCGCTGGTAGGGATTTTGTCTTATGCCTTTTTGGGAGCCGCTATCCTCAAAGCACGCACGTTATCACCAACGCGATCGCAGAACTTTGCTACACGGCTCAGACGGTAAGCTTAGAGCCAATTTTTTAACTGAAGTCAATATAGTTTGATCAACTTTTCCCATTGCTTGCAACGTTGGAAACGCTCCTCAATCCCTACAAGTGAAAAATTTTGAGCGGAAAATCTGGTCTGAAAGTTCCCTAAAACTGGCAGCTTGGGGGCAGAAGATTTGACGAACGAAGCGAAAAACTCCATCGAATTCGCGTAAGATTACACCCTTCGATGGGTCAGATTAGTCCAAAACTTTAGCTTAGTTTTAATTACTTTATCTCTTGATACATTGAGCTATCCTCTATCTGCTTCTTTTAACTTTCTTAAATGGTAGCTATTCAAATAATTTGTAGAAAAACTGTTGTAAAAGTACTTGCTGTGAAGGTTTCATGTTTTAGAATTTATTGGTTAAGAGAAGCGCGATCGACCAACCGTAAACTTTGATTTCATCCCCTTGATCCATTGGAGAAACAAGGTATCTTGTTAATTGAAGCCACAAAGCTTCACCTGGCAGATAAACAGCTACGGTTCAATTAGTAAGAGGTAAAAAACGCTGTTTCACTTAACATCTGTCTCGCTTAGTCTACAACAGCACCTTAACAGAAACCCGATACTTTCTCATCTTGTTTAATTGAGAGCAAGGCAACTAATTGATTGACTGGGTGTTTCGATTAGTTCTACTCTATTTACAATTAGCCTAACAGAGAAAATCACTCAGGAAGTATGATTTAGGTGCTGTTGTGGTTTTAAATTATTGACGTTCTAATCTATAAAAACTGGCAAAATTTTTGGGACAGGCAGAGGGCAAACCCTTCACTGTCTTTTTTGGTTTTTGGGCGATCGCTAAATTTACTTCACTCGCCACAAATCTCTGAAAAATAGTTGTTTTGTACTAAAAACCCTACTATAATCGTCTACTAACAGACAGCATTGAGGCTTTTCTAAGAAGTTCTCGGCTCTCTACTTTCCTATTTGTGTGGCGAAAAAGAGCATCCCTGATCCAACTCAGCGAGTAATATTGTTGAAATCCAGACTGAAGTCAAATTCAGTTTGGAAAACTTAACAGTGTTGTCCTGTGGACGGTTAAGACGAGTGACCTCATGGACGCGCCGGGGTCTATGAGGTCAATTTGTGCTTACGATATCTCTCATCAACGTTTCCAGGCTTGGCAAAGGTCGATTATTCTCGCTCATCAAAACCTTCTTTTTGAATCACTATGTCGATTATTGCCCTAAAAGCCTGGTATCTCCAGGAATATGAGCCAATCCGAGAACTAGAAAAACGTCCTCATGACCTGAGATTGAGCAAAAATAGTCTGCTAAAGTCAGGGCTGCGGGCTGATTTTTTAGAGGACAGCGAAGAAGTAAAAAACTCCCTGTGGTTTCAGCGCTATCTAGAAGGGGAAACGGTCGAGTTTTACATCGAAGGCAGCGGCGGGTATGCGATTTCCAATATTGACCTTCGTAGCCACGAAATTTACTTTTCAAAGCAGGAAGTCATGGCCCATCTAGAGCCGACCATCTTTTTGTGTTACCAGACCGAGTTTTCCGAATCAAGCGAACTGCTCCGCGAAGAATTAAATCGAATTATCGATAGCATTAATCCTCGATCGCGCCTCCCCCTCACTCTTCAAGAATCGCACCGTTTGACTGATGGCCCCGTCCGTTTGACCAGTTCTCTAATGCGATCGATTCGGCAGTGCCTGTTATTTGTTGCAGACGGCACCTCGATCGCCCAGATTCAAGACACGCCACCGTTGTTAATCCCCAGTCCCAAAGTTTGTGTCGAAGTGGGATATGCCTTGCAGAGTAAGCGATCGGAGCAGCTTTTGTTGACTCAGATGGAGCGATCGGACGTACCGGGACAGTTTCCCTTTGACTTGCCAAGCCAAAATCGTCTGGTGTTCAAAGACAAAACTCAGTTACGCAAGCTACTTCCAAAAGCGATCGAAACCCAACTCCAGCGATTCAACCTACTGTCTTAGATAAAACCAAACCTCATCCTTTCGCGAAGCGGATTACCCCCAAAGGGGGAACAGATCATCGAAGACGACCCCTCATCTCTTGTGATTTCTGAACACTTCCAGCCCATAATAGTGTCGTTATGTTTCAGATGAAATGATATGCCTAGAACACCGAGCGAGTTTGCAGTTCATCTATTGCTCGAAGGCGGACATCGCGAAGAAGTGCGGTTTGCCACCATTCAGGATTTTCAGAAGTGGTATAGCGGCGAACTTGTGCCCAAAGCGGCTTCCAACGATTTCATCAGCGTCCCCATCAAGAATATTCAGGGCGAATATATGGTGGTGCGTCCCGCTAAGGTGTTGGGAATTCGCGTTGAGCCACTGTACTCTGGGAGCGTTGATCGCTACTAGTTGGAGGGATGAGGGATGGAGGCTGGAAGGAACCTTGGAGTTTTGGAAACGTCCTGACATTCCTGGCTAAATTGGGTTGGTGAGTATGAGAAATTTGCGAATCGCTGGGATCGATCGATTCCTGGCGTTGTTTTGTTTGGGTGTCTCTGTAACGCTGATCAGTCCGGCTGTCTCGGTTCCCTCGGTTTCGCCCACTCCAAAGGTTCCTGTTCTTCAAAAGCCTGTTGTTCCGCTGCGACCTTCTAAACCTTCAGAGGGATTGGGACTTGATGATCAGCTTTGGGGAATGGGAAGATCTGGAGACCGTAAAGCGTTGTTAACGGCGGTCGATCGTAGCCTTCGGTATCTACAAACGACTCAGGCAGCAGAAGCTTATCGCAAATATCCGGTGAAAGGTGTGACACGCGATCGGGTAGTTCGCAGTCTGAGAAGATTTCGCCAACTGCTGCTGACGGCTCGTTCTGCCCAAGCGTTACAGGCGGCCGTTCAAAAAGAATTTGTGTTTTATGAATCGGCGGGCAAAGATGGACAGGGAACCGTTGCGTTTACGGGCTATTTTGAGCCTGTTCACACGGCGAGTCGAGTCCCTACCGCAGACTTTCGCTATCCTTTATACCGCTTGCCCTCTAATCTAAAAACGCCTCATCCCACTCGCTTAGAACTGGAAGGCGAAGACGGACTTCAGGGGACAAAGGGGATTTTGCGCGGATTGGAACTGGTGTGGCTGCGCGATCGCCTCGAAGCTTTTTTGATTCAAGTCCAGGGATCGGCGCGATTGGAGTTAACGGATGGCAGCGTGATGACGATCGGCGTTGCGGGACACACCAACCAAGCGTACACAGGCATCGGACGAGAACTTGTCAAAGACGGCAAACTGCGCCTCGAAGACTTAAATCTACCCAACGTCGTGCAACACTTTGAGCGAAATCCCAGTGACCTCAACGTATATCTACCTCGCAACCGTCGGTTTGTCTTCTTTCGCGACACCAACGGCACACCCGCTACCGGAAGCTTAGGATTTCCTGTGACCGCCGATCGCTCGATCGCTACCGATAAATCCTTGATGCCTCCCGGAGCTTTGGCGCTGATTGCCACTCAGATTCCCGATCGTCAGCTAAACCAGCGTCCCGTCAATCGGTTCGTACTCGATCAAGACACAGGGGGGGCAATTCTCGGAGCTGGACGAGTCGATATCTATACAGGAACCGGGAAAGACGCAGGCGATCGAGCAGGTCTGATCAACGCCACGGGACAGCTTTATTACCTATTGCTCAAATAATCTTTCCTTCCTTCTCCTAAAATAGTCTAAACCCCTGGCGGAGGTCATGCCATGACTGCAACCCAATTTGAACTCCAAGCCACTGCTCTGCCTGACCACACGCAATTACCAGAGTCAGACGGAACTTTTGTGAAGAATTTTCAAGAACATCCTCAAAGCAACCTGCTGACCAATTCGATTCGTCCCATCTTGCAGACCCTTCACCCAGATGGGCAATACTGTATCGGGCAAGATTGCGGCATCTACTGGGGACTCACCGATCCTCCCCAAAAAGGAGCCGAGGCCCCCGACTGGTTTTATGTGCCCAACGTTCCCCCGATGCTGAATGGCGTGTTTCGACGCTCCTATGTGCTGTGGCAAGAATATGTTGCGCCGCTAATTGCTCTAGAATTTTCATCAGGAGACGGTAGCGAAGAACGCGACTCCACTCCCATCACAGGCAAATTTTGGGTCTACGAGCAAGCGATTCGGATTCCGTTTTATGGCATTTATGAAGTTCGCAAAGCCTCGATCGACCTCTATCACCTCGTCGAAGGTCGCTATCAGCCAGTTGTCGTCAACGATCGTGGGCATTTTCCAATCCCTCCAATGGGCATCGAGTTGGGCATCTGGCAAGGACAGATTGAAGGGATGGAACTTCCGTGGCTACGCTGGTGGAATGGTGACGGAAACTTGCTGCTAACAGGAGACGAACGGGCGGAACAAGAACGTCAACGGGCCGACCGACTTGCTGAACGTCTACGTCAGTTGGGCATTGACCCCAACGAAGTTTAACCGGGATGCCTTATGCCGATCGATGCCCCGTTAGACCTCACTCTGCAAATCGTCATTACGGTGATTGCTGGAATTGGCGCTCAAGTCATTGCTGAGTACGTCAAGATTCCGGGGATTGTCTTTTTGCTGATGTTTGGCATTTTTTTGGGGCCGAGTGGATTGGGCTTACTACACCCCGATCGCTTTGGAGACGGTTTAGAAGTCTTGGTGGCTTTGCTGGTGGCGGTGATTTTGTTTGAGGGCGGCTTCAATCTGCAACTGAGAGAATTGGGTCGCGTCTCCGGCAGTTTGCGAAATTTGGTGACGATCGGAACGCTGATCACACTGGTCGGGGGCGGAATGGCTGCCCATTGGCTGAGTGAGTTTCCCTGGTCGATCGCCTTTCTCTACGGTTCCCTAATTGTCGTCACCGGGCCAGTTGTGATCAATTCTCTGCTGCGACAGGTGAAGGTCGATCGCCAGGTGGCAACTCTTCTAGAAGGGGAAGGCGTGCTCATCGATCCCGTCGGCGCAATTCTAGCCGTTGTGGTGCTGAATGTGTTGCTAAACGGCAATCCTGATGCGTTGACCGTCGCGAGTGATCTGGGCATTCGGTTGGGAATTGGGGGTGGCATTGGAGCGATCGGCGGCTGGCTGTTGGGCTTCATCCTTAAACGCGCCACTTTTTTGTCAGAAGACTTAAAGAATCTGGTCGTGCTGGCAGGCTTGTGGGGCTTGTTTGGGGTGGCGCAATTGTTGCGGAGTGAAGCGGGTTTGATGGCGACGGTGATTGCAGGAATTGTCCTGAGAGCGTTTGCCCTGCCAGAAGAACGGTTGCTCAAGCGATTTAAGGGACAGTTAACCATTTTAGCGGTCTCGGTACTGTTTATTTTGCTGTCGGCGGATCTGTCGATCGCAGGTATTTTTGCTTTAGGCTGGGGTGGCTTATTTACCGTTCTCACGCTGATGTTTGTGATCCGGCCCCTCAGCGTTTGGATTTGTACCTGGAATAGCGATCTCAGTTGGCAACAAAAGTTATTTCTCAGTTGGATTGCACCGCGAGGAATTATTGCTGCTTCTGTTGCGTCTCTATTCGCAATTCTATTAACTCAGCGGGGAATTAACGGAGGCGATTCGATTAAAGCTTTGGTGTTTCTGACTATTATTCTAACCGTTGTAATTCAAGCCCTGACCGCTCAAGGGGTTGCTAACCTGCTCAACATTAACTCTAAAAATGCGACAGGTGCTGTGATTGTCGGATGCAGTCCTTTAAGTTTGTTAATTGCTCGACTGTTTTTAGAACGAGGTGAATCTGTTGCGCTGATTGATACCGATCCCGAATCGAAATTGCCAGAACTGCACCCCAATCTCAAACTGTTTATTAGTAGCGCGTTGGATACCGATGTGCTGGAGGAAGCAGGATTGTCATCTGTGGGGACGTTTCTCGCCATGACCAACAATGGTGAAGTTAATTTAGTCGTGGCCCAGCGTGCCGCCGAAGAATTCAATCCGCCGAGAGTGCTGGCTGTGTTTCCTGAATCCTCGAATAGTAAGGTACAACAGGCGTTTGACGCTCAAATTTTGCTCAAAACTTGGAATCAGTATTTGATGGATGGAGCCGTCAAACTGGGCGAGACGATTTTGAAAGAAGACGGCTTTGAGCCACAACAAGCGTACTTACGATCGCTCATTCAAACCCAAACTCTGATGCCTTTATTAATGGAGCGCGATCGCTGCCTACAAATCGTACCCGTGGACAGCGAATGGGCAGCGGGTGATCGCCTCATCTACTTATTGCACGACCCCAAACCCAAATTGTTAAAACTCCTGTCAGGCTCAAGCCAACTTCGCTTGACGATCGAAACCCTGTCAGAAGTCGAGGAGATGCCAGAGAAAATTTCAGGAGCAATTTCAGAAACCATTTCGGTCAACGGGGATTTTTTGGATGCTTAAGAATTCTCAAGATCCTAAACGTAAGATACTGAACGTTAGCCCTGCTTCGGATGATTTCGCAAGCAACGATTCATCACGCTGCCTTCAACACTCTCGCTCAACAGATCTAAAATGAAAACAGTTGCGTTTGGCGAGTAGAATTTATCGAGACTGTCTACGGAAATCTTCAGGGACTCAAATCGAGCCAGCTTAAGCAGTTGCAGCGTTTGTATCATCAGCGCTTGCCAGGCGATCGCATCACCACCTCCGAATTTGCCCAACGGTTGGCTGCCATCAGTACCGAAATTAGTCAGCCTGTCTGTGCTTACGTCAATCGACGCGGGCAGGTGATCAGAGTGGGAGTTGGAACGCCACGTCAGACTCAAATCCCGCCGATCGAACTACCGCGCTATGGAGCCGAGCGGCTGAGTGGAATTCGCTGTGTCGCCACTCAATTGAAATATGATCCCCCCGGAGAATCGGCTCTGACAGCGATGGCGATGCAGCGATTGGATGCGCTGGTGGCGATCACGATGACGGGCGGCGGGTTTGAGCGGCGAGGCGGTGGGGCAACTGGATACGTGAAGGCAGCCTACCTGGCGCATCTCGTGCCGCATCCCGAAGTCAACTGGACAGTTTCGCAACCAATGAGTTTGGACGCGATCGCTGATCAAGATTTGCTGGCTCTGGTCGAAGGGCTGGAGTCAGAATTTCGGCGTGAATACACGGCCCAGCAGGTCGATCGTGATCATGATCAAGTTCTGGTTGTCGGTTTGCAGACTGAGAATATGTCAACCTTGAGCTTTCGAGACGGGCTGGCTGAGTTGGGGCGACTGGTCGAAACCGCAGGCGGTGAGGTGCTGCAAACTATCAAGCAAAAGCGTCCTCGTCCCCATCCGCAAACCGTGATCGGGGAGGGCAAAATTCAGGAAATTGCGCTGGCTGCTCAGACGATCGGAGCCAATCTCGTCGTGTTCAACCGTGACCTTTCTCCGGCTCAAGTTCGCAATTTAGAAAATCAGATTGGCGTTCGCGTCGTCGATCGTACAGAAGTCATTCTGGATATCTTTGCACAACGGGCCCGATCGGGTGCCGGGAAACTTCAAGTCGAGTTAGCCCAGCTTGAATATATGCTGCCTCGCTTGACAGGACGCGGACAAGCCATGTCACGACTAGGCGGCGGGATCGGCACCCGTGGGCCAGGGGAAACCAAGTTAGAAACCGAACGACGAGCCATTCAGCGACGGATTGCCCGACTTCAGCAAGAAGTAACTCAACTGCAAGCTCATCGATCGAGGATGCGCCAGCGCAGACAGCATCAAGAAGTGCCCTCGATCGCCGTCGTTGGCTACACCAATGCTGGAAAATCGACGCTTCTCAACGCTCTGACCAATGCCGAAGTTTATACGGCTGACCAGTTGTTTGCGACGCTCGACCCGACGACGCGCCGTTTGACGGTGACAAATTCGATCACCCATGAGTCGATGGCGATGCTGCTGACGGATACCGTGGGCTTTATTCACGAGTTGCCGCCTTCGCTGGTGGATGCCTTTCGAGCGACGCTGGAGGAAGTGACGGAAGCTGATGCGCTATTGCATGTGGTCGATTTGTCTCATCCTGCGTGGCAGAGTCAGATCCGATCGGTGATGAAAATCTTGTCAGAAATGCCGATTTCACCCGGCCCCGTCCTGGTAGCGTTCAACAAAATCGATCAAGTGGACGGCGACACCCTTTCTCTCGCTCAAGAGGAGTTTCCGCAAGCCACCTTTATTTCGGCCAGCGATCGCCTAGGGTTAGAAACCCTGAGACAGCGACTCATGCAGCTAGTTCGCTACGCAGTGACTTCAGGCTGATTCAAGAAGGGATGGAGACAGACTCAATTCTTTTTTCATCCCTCATCCTTCATCCCTCATCCTTCCACTCTTTCAATCCTTGCAAAACCGAATCTGTGGGTGCCGTCCAACCGACAATGCCACCTTGAGCGCGAACCATTTCAAGCGTCGATTGTTTGAATTCTGGAAAATAGCTTTCGGTTGCATCTTCGACTAGAAGGCACTCGTAGCCACGATCGTTCGCCTCACGCAGGGTCGATTGTACACAGACTTCAGTCGTTACTCCGGTGATCAAAAGATGTGTAATGTTTTGCGCTTGCAACTGGGATTCTAGCGGAGTGTTGTAGAAAGCGCCTTTGCCCGGTTTGGGGATCAAGATTTCACCCGGAAGCGGAGCCAACTCAGGAATGATGGCGTTGCCGGGTTCGCCCAAGACGAGAATGCGCCCCATCGGGCCAACATCGCCGATCGTCAAGTTTCCTTTGCCCCGTTTGAGTTTTGACTCAGGACAATCAGACAGATCTGCCTGGTGCCCCTCAAGCGTGTGAAAAATAGGGATTCTCAAGGCCCGACAGCCCTCAAGCAGGCGTTTGAGCGTGGGGACGATCGCTTGAAGTCGGCTCACGTCGTTTCCCAGAATGTCTCCAAATCCGCCTAACTCCATAAAGTCACGCTGCATGTCAATGAGAATCAGCGCCAAGTTGCCGTCTGTGGGCAATAAGTAGTCGTAAGGTTGAGCAGCAATGTAGGGCATAAGAGTAAATGATAAACACAGGCTTCAGTTTGCCCATTATTGAGCATTCAGATTAAAACTCACAGCACCCAACGTTTAGGCAACTTTAGTGACCTGCCATACTGCGACCGATCGAGGCAAAATCAGCCGTATCCGTCTGGCTTTCATACGCAAATTTGCCCTCACTAATCACGACGATGCGATCGGACAGCTTTAGCAGCTCATCTAAATCTTCGCTGACCAAAAGCACGGCGACCCCTCGGTTTCGGGCTTCCAAAATCTCACCGTGAATGTAATCAACTGCCGAGAAGTCAAGACCAAAACACGGATTAGCGGCGATCAGCAGTTTGATGTGGTCTTCAGACAATTCGCGGGCTAAAACGGTGCGCTGGACATTGCCCCCAGACAGGTTGCCGACGGGCGTTTCAGGCGAGGGCGTTTTGATGTTAAAGGTACGAATCAAGCCCTGCGCCGTTTCTCGAATTGCCTGGAAAATCAGCATCCAACCTTTGGCTTGAGGGTGGCGATCGAACGTCCGAAAGGCCAGATTTTCAGCGACGCTCATGTGGGCAACGCAGGCATTCTTTAAGGGTTCTTCGGGCAGGACAAAGACACGATGCTGATACATTTCTTTGCGAGTGGCGCGATAGACTTGACCGTTGACGAGGATTTGCCCCCCCGTTGCCGGACGCTGCCCCGCCAGCACTTCGACCAGTTCTCGCTGACCGTTGCCAGAGATGCCCGCAATTCCCACAATTTCGCCACTGTTGACGGTGAGATTAACGCCACACACGCCTTCGATCCCGTTGTCTTTGTTGGCGCGAATCTCCTGAATTTCTAACACAGGAGCCACATCAGGATGGACGGTTTTCTCGACTTTTTGAGGCGATCGCTTTTCGCCCATCATCATTTCTGACATATCGGCGATCGTCAGATCTTTGACGCTGCCCTGACCCGCCAGTTTGCCCTTTCTCAAAACAGTAATCTCGTCAACAAAGGCGGTCACTTCTCGAAATTTGTGGCTGATCAGCAAGACGCTCAAATGTCCCGCTGTGACTTCTTGACGAATCAGACCCAACACTTCATCCGCTTCTGCCGGGGTCAAAACCGAGGTCGGCTCATCGAGGATCAGAATTCGACTCTTGAGATAAAGCTGTTTGAGAATTTCTAATTTTTGCTTTTGTCCGGCAGCGAGTTGAGCGACCAGCGCATCCAACGGCACCTTGAAGGGAGCTTGGGACATGAAAGCGTTAAGTTCTTCGTATTCCGCCTTCCAGTTGATCAGGTTGGGACTTTCGTAGCGAGAGAGAACCAGATTTTCGGCAACCGTCATCGCCGGAACGGAAGTGAAATGCTGATACACCATGCCGATCCCGTATTTTTGAGCATCGCGGGGGCTGGTGATCGTTCTCATTTCTCCATCAATTCTCACCTCACCGGATGTTGGCGTATAAAAGCCCATCACACATTTGACGAGGGTACTTTTTCCGGCTCCGTTTTCTCCTAAGAGGGCGTGAAAGGTGCCCGATCGCAGTGTCATCGAAACGTTATCCAGCGCGGTCATCGTGCCAAACCGTTTGGTCATGTTGACCACTTCTAACTGAGGCGGCAAATTGAGTTCTTTGGCTTCGGTGGCTTCGACGATGGTGTTCATAGACATGAGATAGAAATGAGTGTAGAGCAGGAGTGGAAGTTCGTTTTAGACGTGCTTAACAATACAAAGTTGAAGATATCTCAACTATGGTACTTTCAACCAAAGAGATTTGTTTCTGGCGATACGAATTCTAAAGGCCGCTTGCTACGAGTCTAAGATTTTTAAGATAGCTTCTCTAGTCAATAGGTCGGTTCAATAGGTCGGCAATTTGGTCAATTTGGCCGTCTATGACTTTGAGTTGCTGTTAGTTGTTTGTTTGATGCCAATATTCGCGTTTGCTAGCCGTTTGTGCAGCGAGGGCACTTGTTTGACCAATCTCTGGGAGGGACGCTAAGGAAAGTATCGGTAAACCTCTTTGCGGTGCAAAACTCTTACAAAGGTAACAATATTTCCGTCAACAGTCAGTCCAATTCTGTAGTCTCTGACCCTAATGCGATAGTAATTGTCTTCGCCCTTGATCTTCTTAAGATTATTCACGTCTTGCAAGGTTTCAGCATTTTCAACTGCTTCGATTTCTGCCCTGATTCCTTCGAGCAGTGCTTGATCTCGAAGCTTGCCTAAATCTTTCTCGAAGCTTTTTCTAAAGGCTACATCCACAATTACGATCCTAAAATTTTGAAAATGGTTTCTCTGCTCACTAACTCTGTCGTTTCACCTTCTGCGATCGCTCCTTGTAACCCAATATCTTCTAGTGCCTCCGCGAGCAGTTCAGAAAATTCCTCTCTATTCTCTTGAAGGACTTCAACGATCGCTGCTTTCAAGATCTCTTTGAGTTCAGTTTGATTAAGACTGATTTCAGACATTGTTCCTCCTTGTGTTTTAGGCATTGAATTCGATGTTCAAGACTTCAAGCTGTTGGTTCATCCACGCGATCGCGCTTTCTTCATTCGTCTCGATCGCTCTCGCTACTCCTGTTTTAGAAGGTTTTCACACTTCTGGCATCTGTTGAATGATGGTTATAGTTTCGACGCTGACGGTGCAGACTCGTTGTAGTAAGTCAATCACTTGTTCTTTGTAGTCTGCGAATCGATAGGTGTTGAATTTCGCAGCGATCGTGGGGTCTTTTGGCTTTTTCTCTTTGTATTGATCAAGAATCCATTCCAAAGCGGAACGGTTGCCGAGTTTATAGTCCCAAGCGATCGCGGGTATGCCGTCTAAGCGGGTGATGTCGTCGAGAATAATCACACCGTTTGCTTTATCCGCTTTGAGTCTAGCTTTGGGTGTCTTTGCTTCTCCATTTTTCTCGTCTTTCCGAACCAATCCAAATGCTTCAACGGTCTCATAGCCGATGTGTAGTTCCATCAATTGCTCTCCCCAAGTGACCCATTGAGCAAAGTTGTCGTAGAAGGGCAGACGGGGAAATTCGCGTTTGAGGTTGAATTCGTATTTGGCGCGGTAGGCGGGATGGTGAAGGACAGCATAGGTGTAGTGGAAGATGTTTTGTTTAGTAATTTTGGGATCGTTGTAGTGGGTTTGAAATTGAGTTAAGCCCCAGTCGGTGATGTTTTCAATACGAGTTCCATCTTTTTCATAGCGGTAGAGAGGGAAACATTGAGCACCACCATGCGTAAGCAAATCTGGCACAGAATCGATTGCAACACAAAACATTGGCACCTCAGTACCAATTTTTAACCAAATTGATTGGTTTCTTATATCCGAAGTTGGGAAGACTTGAGCCGTTTGATATTGTCTATGAATAATAACTTTGTCGTAGTAGAGCTTTTTCTTAACAAATGGTCGGTAAACAGCGTCTCTAATCAATTGATGATTAAACTTAAGCGCTGTTCCTTTTATTAAGTGAGACTCTAATTCAGAAGTCCATTTGATTTCTCTGCTGACAAAATCATTAATTTGAACGGATTTATCAGAAGCTTTCCATCTCTTTTTTTCATCTTCATAGACTTGGTAGAAAGAAATAATTTTCTTCTCTAAGTTTTTAGTATCGAAGTCATAAACCCATTCGTCTCTATTTGTACCATTGCCTAATGTGAAGATTTTGAAGAGCGAAGTATCTTCATTTTTAGTATCTTTTTTAACTGAATTACTAGCAAATGATAATAAATCGTCAAAATCATTGTAAGTAACGTTAATCCAATTGTTGTTGCCATCCGGTTGAATATTACTAAAGGAAATATCTCGAAATTTATTTCTAACTAAAAATTCGAGTTTCTCTTGCGAAGTTTCAGATTCAGGTTTACGAGAGTGATGGATTCTACAGGGAACACGAAGGCTTTCAGTATTTTTCCTAATCATGAAGCTAATGGCTACACCTGTCTGAATACCAAAAACATTGTTTTTAGTACCTGAGAGCTTAGGGTTTGCTCTAACATTTCCACCTAAGTCAACAATATAGATGTCGCTAAATTCCTCAGATACTACTTTTCTAAAACCATCAAAGTTTTTAGTATCAACAAATGACGAATTTGTTACGAAGGCGAGTATGCCATTCTTTCCTAAGCGATCACTTGCCCATCGAAAAAAGCGAGAGTACATATCATAAAGCTTTGTCTTCTGAGCTTTGCTGTGCTTAATATATGTTGCTTTAATTCGCTTATCTATTTCCTGATAAGCACGGTTCTTATTATTATCGTTCTCATTTGCTTGATTAGCGTTGTAAGGAGGATTACCTATCACCACAAAAATCTCTTGATCGTTCTGACGTTTAATTCGCTCCGTGTTCTCGATGCTCATCGCAAACAAATCACCCTGCTTACCCTCAAAACTGGTGTGATCTAACGTATCGACAAAGCAAATATTTTGAAACTCCTCATATTCACCCATCTTTTGCTGATAAGTAAACTCAATATTTAAGTTGGCAATGTAGTAAGGCAAAATGCCCACCTCGTTGCAAAAGATTTCATGCTGATATTTATGCTTGAGTTTGTCGTGCGGCAAATATTCGATCAACTCTGTGATGTAAGTACCCGTTCCCGTCGCTGGGTCAAGCACCTTCACTCCCGGATCAGCCAGCAGCTTATTAAAATGCTTGTGCAGCAAATAATCAACACTCTCGATCATAAACCGCACAATCTCATTCGGCGTATACACAATCCCTAAACGATCGGCAGCCTTCGGGTTATACGCTTTATAAAAGTTCTCATACACCACCTTCAAAAACTTCTGTTTCTCATGATGGTTGGCAATACTTGCAGCCTTTTGTTTAATCACCGTGTAATAGCGATCGATAGAACTCAGCGTGTTCTTCCGCGTCGCTTTGGTGAAAAATGTATCAATAATCTTATTCAATTCTCGTGCAACATTATTATCGCGATGGAACTGCGACTCACTAAACACCGTGAGAAAGATGTCTTCTGTCAAAATGTGTTGAATAATCATCTCCTGCACATCCAACAACGTGATTGCAGGATTGATCGAATCTTGGCAAATCTGCCAAAACTGATCGCGGCTTTGCTGATATTGAGCGTTTGTCTGATCCTGCTGCTGAAGGAGCGATCGCAGCGTCTCAACAATGGTCGGCAGATCACCCTTAAAGCTCTCGATCGCCTCCCGGAAACTCTTCACCTCTGGACGAACATAGTTGATAAAGGCATTGAGGAGACGATCGAGCGAGTCGGCATCCTTCATCAACACCCGCGACACTTCTTGACCCGCCTGAATCAGCACCGCCATCTGAGAATCTTCAAACAAAATATTGTCATTGGGGTAGCCTTTAGCAAACTTCTTGCGAATTTCTTCATCCAGGTTGTCATCCTCATCCTTGCTCTCCCAAAACCCCCAATCCAACCGCAGTGCATCCTTGACCGTGCCATCCGGACGCACCATCTTGCCGTTCTTTGCTGGATACTCCAACTGACCGATCAAAACAAAGTCTCGCGTCTTGCAATACTCATTCAGCAGATTGAAAAACGCCCCGCTAATCGCGCCCTCATTGCGAGAGCCACCATACTGAATGATTTTCTGAACTTCTGCGTGATACTGCGTGATCAGGAGTCTAGACATGGTTTCGTATACCGAAAGGCAACCGGGCAACAATGAGAAGCTTAAAGTAAAATCAATCGTCTCCAAATCATCGTAACTCTTACTCAGAACTACAGATTTCCCTCTCAGTCCTTCATCCCTCGTGTTCAGAACTCCACCCTTCGAGCTTAGAACTCCACCTTTCGAGCTTAGAACTCCACTCTTCGAGCTTAGAACTCAAAAAATAAAGCTCAGAACTCGGAACGTCGAGCTTAGAACTCCACCATTTGACCTCAGAACTCAAAAAATAAAGCTCAGAACTCGGAACGTCGAGCTTTTTGCTCTAATCTCCAACCTCTGAGCCTCAATTGTCACCCTTAGAGCCTTAATTACTGAGCATCTTTACCAGACGTTGCCGCATCGGCCTTCGCCTTGCGAGGTTTCCGGGCAAACCGTTGCCCCATCTCACCCACCACCGCATTCAAACCGCCCACCTTTCCGCTCGCCTTCGCGTAATTGTAGACCTGCAACGCAGCCTCATAGGCCTCACTCCCCGCCGCCATCGCCGTATCATCCACCAACTCTTGTAGCTGAGACAACGCCACCACGATCGGGTACACAGACTCAAACAATTCCACATCCCGCCGCATCTCATCGAGATCAAACGCACGGGGCAAAAAGTCCGGGTTCTGCGTCGCCACCTCTAGCGCCTTGCTCACAAACGCTCGGCTCTTATCTCCCATCTTCGGCAGGGCTTTTCGCTCCGCCGCCGTCAAATCAACCAAAAACGGCAGCTTCGATTTGATGGTCAAAATTGCCGACATCACCACCTCTCGGTCTGCTTGCGTCAATGCTGCACTGATTCGATTGGTTTTCGTCATAGTAAACATCCCTCATCTTTGACCGTTCTAGAGTTCCCACGCTGCAAAGAATGTGATGTCTAGACTCCTCAAGATGATTCCAAACTCAATCGCAGAGAGTTGAGACGAAGGGGAATGACTCCGGCAACGGTCGATCGTCGCTAATCCACATTTCTAAGTAATCGTGCCCAGGGCCCCCGGTGCGCCCGTGAGCGTCTTCTTGGGAGAGCAAGTCACAATCATGATTAGCAGCGTCAAGATGTAAGGCGAAGCGTTGAACAAATAATAGCCCCCCTCAATCCCAACCGCTTGCAGGGCCGGGCCGAGAGACTGCGCTCCCCCAAACAGCATTGATGCCCACAGACACTGAATTGGGTTCCATCGAGCAAAAATCACCAGCGCAACGGCCATCAAGCCTTGACCGCTCGAAATCCGCTCTGACCAGCTACCCGGATAATAGAGCGACAGATAAGCGCCCCCAATTCCTGCCAAAAAGCTGCCCGCAATAATGCACAGCATCCGCACTTTTTTGACCGAAATGCCCATCGCTAAAGCGGCATCGGGGCTGTCTCCGACGGCTCGAATAAACAACCCCCAGCGCGTCGATTTAAAGAACCAGGCCATGAAAGGGGCAATCAGAATCCCGATCACAAACAGCGGATTGATTCTTAACGCGGCCTCGACCTGAGAAATACTACTCCACCAGCCCAGCGAAAAAGACGGAAGCTGAGGAGCAGGCGGCTGAATAAAAGGCTTGCCCAAAAAGAATGCTACTCCACTGCCAAAGATGATCATGGCAATGCCCACAGCGACATCATTGACTTTGGGCTGTTGAGACAACCAGGCGTGAATGAATCCCAATAGCATCCCTGCAAAACCTGCAACTAAGACCCCCAGCCAGGGAGCGATCGCTGCCCCCACTGTTTTTTCACTTAGATAAGACACGCCGTAAGCGCTCATCGCCCCCATCAGCAGCGTCCCTTCGAGTCCCAGGTTGATTTTGCCGCTTTTTTCGGTCAGACATTCGCCCAAACTGACAAATAAGAAGGGCGCACTGCCGCGCAAAATCCCCGCCACAATGCCCAACGGAACACCCCACCAGCCGATCGCTTCTGTTGCCATTTCACACTCCTAATGATCTTTAGACGGTTGCAGAGGAATTCGGAGCGATCGGATCAGCCGCACGCTCTTTAAAGACGGCAAACCGTCCGTACAATGATTCGCTGTATAGGACAACGAGAAACACTAACCCCTGAAAAACATATACCGTGGCATCGGGTAGATTTAACTGACGCTGAAGAATGCTACCACTAGCGAGAATCCCACCGAGCAAAACGGCGACAACGCTGGCAGCGATCGGATTGTATCGAGCGATAAATGCGACGAGAATCCCAGCGTAACCATAGTTGGCATTCAAAGATTCATTGGCTCGACCATGAACGGCCGCCACTTCGACCATGCCAGCTAGACCTGCACAAGAGCCTGCTAAAAAGCAGATGGCGACGGTGAGTTTGCCGACGGGCAAGCCTGCAATTCGAGCCGCTTTGACGTTTCCGCCAGCAGTGCGGGCCGCAAATCCAAAAGTCGTACGCTGAATCAAAATGTAAGCGATCACACAGGCAATAATTCCATACAGCAAGCCGTAGTGAATGCGCGTATCGGGCAGTGTCCCCAGTTTGTCAATGTCTGGAATCGGGTAGCTCGACGGCTTGTTAAGCGAACTTGGATCGCGCATCGGGCCAGCCACCAGATGATTAAGCAAGGCGATCGCAATATAGTTCATCAACAGACTGCTAATGGTTTCATTTACCGCTCGATAGTGACGCAGCGCCCCGACTGCCCCAATCCACAGCCCACCTGCCACCATACCGGCCAGGGCCATGACTGTTTGGACGACGATCGCCGGAGCCGAATTAGCCACAGACAGCCCGGCCGCGATCGCGCCAATTCCACCCATGACCAGCGCCCCTTCGTTGCCAATAATCATCAGTCCCAATCGAGCCGGAAGCGCCGTACACAGCGAAGTCAACATCAACGGAGCCGCCCGAATCAACGTATTCTGAAAGGCGAACCAGCTCCCAAATGCCGCTTTGTAAATCGCTGCATACACGGCAAACGGATTCGCCCCCGCCGCCGCGCAAAACAACCCAAACAATACCAGAGAAAAGAGTAAAGCACCGATGGGAATGGCGATCGCTTCAGCAGTCCTGCGCCATTGAGAGTTTGTCAACATAGGTTTTAACTTGCACTACCAATGACACCTGCTGCCAGCCAGTTCACTTTGTCGAGAGCGGGGTCGGTGATTTTGTAGGCTGCGCCCGAAGGGATTTTCACTTGTCCGGCGTTGTCCGCGATCGCGCCTTTATAAATTGAGAGATCTCCACTGGCGATTTTGGCTATCGTATCGTCTGCGTCTTTTTTGGCAGCGTCAGCAACGGCCGACCCATAGGGCGCGAGTTTGACGAATTTTTCTTTGAGACTGCCGCGAATCAGATGGGGAATGCCGCCATTCATCAAGGTTTTGCCTGATTTGATCAGTTCGGCGTAGCTGGTGTAGACGCTTGTCCAATCCCAGGCGGTGCCCGTGAGATAAGACTGAGGAGCGAGCGAAGCCTGAACGGTATGGAAGCCAGAGGTAAAAATTCCGCGTTTTTGGGCGGTTTCGATCACGACTTTGGGACTGTCTACGTGCATCCCGACGACATCGATTCCCTGGTCAGCGAGTGAGTTGGTAGCTTCGGCTTCTTTGACGGGTAGCGCCCAATCTCCTGTAAAAATCACCTTCATTGTGATGTCTGGCTTGACGCTGCGTGCGCCCAACATAAAGCCGTTAATATTTCTGAGCACTGGGTTAATCGGCTTGGCGGCAACAAATCCGAGCTTGCCTGTTTTGGAGGTTTGGGCGGCAATTCGACCCGCTACATATTGCGCTTCATCCACGTCGCCAAAGTAGCTGCCAATGTTGTTGGGTAGTCCTTCTTTCCAAAGTGCGCCACAGTGAAAAAACTGCACATTGGGATAGTCTGCGGCCAGCTTGAGAATATGGGGATCAAAATAGCCAAAGGAAGTTGGAAACAGCACCGTTGCGCCATCTTGCTCGATCATGTTTCGCATGGCTTCTTGCACTTCGGTCGTCTCTGGAACGTTTGCCTGCTCAACAGTTTTTACGCCTGCAATTTTCGAGACTCCTTCTTTGCCTTCTGCGTGAGCCTGGTTCCAACCAAAATCGTCCTTTGCGCCGACATAGAGAAAGCCCATCACAAGCGGCTTGTCAGAAGCGGGACTGGCTCCTGGACTGGTTGGTGTTGAAGCGGTAGGAGCCTGGCTAGAACAGCCTGTCCACAAGCGAGATGAAAGCCCAAAGGCAGCAGTGCCCAGCAGTCCGCGAATCACCTGGCGGCGGGGTAGATAAAGCGATCGTCTACTCACAATTTGACTCCTCAAAACAGAAGCGATGGCAGTGTCTAAATAGTGCCGAATAGTGCCGAAACATTATGCAGTCACTGGTCAAATTAGACTATTGGAAAAACTACGATCGAGAAGTAATCGATGTAACAATTTAACAATTCTGAGAACTGCGTCAAGTATATTCAGCAGTTTGTGATCTCCTGGATACGACTTCTGTAAATCTTACGCCTTATTTGCTTGAATCATGCCGAAATTCTGGTTGTTTTTTTTGATGAGCTTTGTCCTTCTGCGGCTGATCTTCTGGGTTGGAGTGTTTCCAAACCCCGATGAGGCTTACTATTGGCTTTGGGGAAGGCATCCAGCTTTATCTTATTATGATCATCCGCCGTTAAATGCGTGGATTCAAGGCAGTTTTACAGCGCTTTTAGGACGGTCTACTTTTGTGTTGCGGTTGCCAAATTTATTCAGTAATGCTGTTCTTTTTTATACTTACTGCCGCATTGTTAATTATCTTTATCGTCAGAACATCTGGCATTACGTTTTGTTAACTTTGATGTTGATTTTGGCATCTCCTTTGTATTTTCTATTTTTATCTTTGGCGTGGCATGACCACTGGTTAATCACATTCTCGCTCGTCTCAATGTATCTGTTCGTGACGTTTCTCGATGGCTATGTCGATCGCCAACCCCAAACCTGGAGACTCTATGGAGCCGCGATCGCACTGGGATGCGCCATTTTGTGTAAATACAATGCTGTTTTTGTGGCATTCGGATTCATCGCAACGCTGATTGTTGATCGTCGAGTCCGTTCTTTGTGGCGCGATCGTCGGTTGTATGTTGCAGTCGTGATTGTATCACTTTCGAGTATTCCAATTCTGATTTGGAACGTTTCTAATCAGTTTCAGTCGCTTCAGTATTATGTCGATCGTAGCGTTCAGTCCAGTGATTTTAGTCTTAAGATTGGCCCATTCCTCGCGTTTTTGATTGCTTCGTTTTTTGTGGTGTCTCCTTTTTACTGGAAAGCGTTTTATCGAAGTTTAAAATCTCCGTCTCCTCTAATGCGTGAGAATTCGCTTTATCCGGTAGTTGCGTTCTGGGTGTTTGCTGTTTCGTCTGTTCTATTAACCGTTCTTTCTCTGATTTCTGCTGCGCTCTATTATTGGAACATCACTGCTTATTTGATGCTGTTTCCACTGTTGCCGCCGCTCTTTGCCTCTCGAACGTCCTTTCTAGCTACACAGCTTTACGGACTGTTGTTTGCAGCCTTGTTGACGATTCACTACGGATTGCTGCCGCTATCAGCTTTGGTGAGTCGAGATGCTGATCCGGATTCACGAATGCTGTATGGCTGGAATGAAGTCGCAACCGCTGTGAGAACGCAAGCTGCAACACTGGAAGGAACGCCATTACTCATCACAACCGACTATCGATCGGCTTCCGCACTCGCCTTTCAACTCAACACCACAAACGTAATTGCTCTCTCCGATCGCGTGGATCAGTTCGATTTTTGGGGTATCCCTGGTCACTCGTCAACCCAGGAAAATGCAGTAATTTTGTCGGATGATTGGTTTCCTGTGATGCCAAAGCTGATGGCTCAGTTTGAGCGTGTATCAGAGCCAGAAACAGTCTCTATCAAGCGGTTTGGTGTTTGGGTTAAGAATTACTATGTACAAAAGGGCTATCGATTTAAGGGTAGCCATTTGTCCACGGTGAGCAAAAAGTAATGGATTGCATTCAGATCAATGAGATTCGGGCATATGGCTACGCAGGGGCGCTTCCCGAAGAGCAGGTTTTGGGACAGTGGTTTGAAGTTAACTTAACGCTCTGGTTCGATTTGTCACGCTCTGGTCAGAGCGATCGTCTTCAAGACACGCTCGATTATTGTGATGTAATTGAGGGCGTTCAGCAAATTATCAGAGCGTCTCGGTTTACGCTCCTAGAACGGATGGCGACTGTAATTGCCGAATTGGTTTTGGGGTTCGATCTCGTCGATCAGGTGCGCGTCAATTTAGTCAAACTTGCGGCTCCGATTCCTGATTTTGGCGGCAAGATTGCGATCGACATCACGCGGAAAAAAGTAGCGTAGTCATCAAAAAACCCCGATGGATGAATTCATCTCAACGGGGCAAAGACGCAGTTAGGAGGTATCTTTTCATTTACGTTAATCAAAGAAATTAAAGAGTGTCTTTCTCTTAACAAGTTCTTAAGACACAAGTTCTTAAGACACAAGTTCTCAAGACGTGCAGCGCTTATTCAACCCGATGCCAACTTGTGGGCAACGCGAGTCGTCTCAGGCAAACGATACTTGGGAGTACACCCCATCACATAAGCGATCGCAGTCTCCAAACTGATCCGATGTCCCGATGAAATAAACAAAGGAAGAGTGCCCGGACGAGTCCGCAAAACTGCGCCAATGCGATCGCCTTTATCCAGAAGTGGTTGCCACGCCCCACGCTCATCGGGAACCTCTGCAAACTTGCCCACGAGTCGAGACTTTGCGACTCCGATCGTCGGTAACCCCGTCAACACCCCCAAATGACAGGCAATCCCAAACCGTCGAGGATGGGCGATTCCCTGACCGTCACACAGCAACAAATCCGGCACAATCTGAATTTTTTCTAACGCATCCAGCACCGCAGGCACTTCTCGAAACGACAGAAACCCCGGAATATAAGGAAACGCTGTCGGACGGCGAGCGATCGCCTGATCACACACCTGCAATTCTGGATAACTCAAAACCGCCACCGCCGCACGAGTCACCGCCCCCTCTTCTTCAAATCCCACATCCACCCCCGCCACAAACCGCACCGCCCCAAATCGGTCGATCGTCACCACCTCCCCCCGCAACCGTTGCTGAATCACGATCGCCTCCTCCGCCGTCAGCACCCACTCATGTCCATGCTCAATCTTCATCCCTCATCCCTCATCCCTCATCCCTCATCCCTCCCCGCGCAGCGGAACAAAGTTCTCCCTCGCCCTCATTCCCTCATATCGCCATACAATAAGCTTGTCTACCATCTCTGGTCGCAATGCTAGGACGATTGCTCAGTTCGCGCTATCGGATTGTCAGAATCCTGGGGTCTGGCGGGTTTGGTCATGCTTATGTGACAGAAGACACCCAGCGTCCAGGCAACCCTCTCTGTGTGTTAAAGCATCTGAGTTTTGCCAGCCAAGATCCGGCGATCGTCAGACAAGCCAGACGAATGTTTTTGGCGGAAGCCGAAACGCTCGAAAAGCTGGGACGACATGAGCAGATTCCCCAACTGCTGGCGTATTTTGAGGAAGATGAAGAATTTTACCTGGTTCAAGAATTCATTGAAGGGCACCCGCTCAGTGAGGAACTGACGCTAGGATTCCAGTTTTCTGAAACTCAGGTCATTGAGTTGCTAGAAGAAGTGCTGGAAATATTGGAGTTTGTTCATGCTCATGGCGTGATTCATCGTGACCTGAAGCCAGATAATTTAATTCGGCGGGCAAGCGATCGCAAGATCTTTCTCATCGATTTCGGCGCGGTCAAAAATATTGCTCAGTCCGTGGTGGACGATTCTAGAACCACCCAGATGAGTATGCCTGTCTATACGTCGGGCTATGGGGCGAGTGAGCAATGTTTAGGTAAACCGCGATTTAGTAGCGACATTTATGCCCTGGGCGTGATTGGCATTCAGGCGCTGACCGGGGCGCGACCGTCTCAACTGCCCCAAGACCCCAATACGTGTGAATTGATCTGGCGCGATCGCGTTGAAGTCCGAGATGAGTTGGCGATCGTGCTGGAGAAGATGACCAAATTTCACTTTAACCAGCGTTATGCATCGGCGACTGAGGCTTTAGAAGCGCTTCAAGCCCTCAAGCAAGCCCCTACTCACACTCAACTTCCCTTGTCTAAATTTGATGCCGTTCGCCGCTCCCCCATACGACCACAAAGCCAGTCGCAAAGCCAACGGCTGAGGTCAAATTGGAGACTACCGCTCACGATCGCCGCTGGAATTGGGGCCACCGCCGCCGTCACTCTAGCAACCTGGACAGGTGTCCGAAATTTTGCGCCCCCGACTGCCTCCCCGATCACCCGTCCCGGCTCTGATCAAATCAGCTTTGGCGAAAGAGTCTTGGCTCCTGGAATCACCGCTCCCCTTAAGCAAGAAGCAGCCGAACAACTCACCGCAGGAAAGTTGCCTCTGGCTGCCACCCTGCTTGAGAAAGCTCGTCGCATGAATCGATTTGACCCGGAAGCGCTGATTTACCTCAATAACATTCGCATTGGGGAGAAGAAATCTTATACGATCGGCGTGGCCGTCCCCCTCAGCACTCAGCCCTCGACCTCGGCGGAAGTGTTGCGCGGTGTGGCCCAGGCCCAAACCCAGGTGAACCAATCTGGCGGAATTAATGGGGTTCAGTTGAAAGTTGCGATCGCCACCGACGACAGCCAACCCGAACTTGCCAAAGAAGTCGCCGCCTCGTTTGCAGCCGATTCCAACCTTTTAGGAGTCGTTGGCCACGGGACAAGCGACACCACGTTAGCTGCCGCCAAGATTTACGAATCAGAGGAATTAGTCGCGATTTCGCCGATCAGTTCTGCTGTACAGCTATCGGGGTTCAGTCCCTACATGTTTCGGACAATGCCGAGCGATCAAGCGCCTGCCAAAAAACTCACCGAGTATATGGTGACGCAGCTTAAAAAGCGCAAAGCAGCCGTCTTCTACAATTCAGGCAGCACTTACAGCAAGTCGCTCAAAGATGCTTTTAAGGATGCGCTCTACTACAGCGGCAAAGGGCAGGTGATTGAGGAAGTCGATTTGAGCAAACCAGATTTTAACCCCGTAGACAGCGTTGAAGACGTGATCAAAAAGGGGGCTGAGGTGATGATGCTGGCACCCAATCAAGAGTTTTTTGAACGAACGCTGCTCGTCGTCGATGCCAATCAAAATCGGTTGCCTCTTTTAGCGGGAGATGCTTTTTACTTACCCAAAACGCTGCAAGTGGGCGGAAAAGCTGTCTCAGGCATGACGCTTGCCGTTCCTGCGTATCAGGCAGACATCGATCGCTCTCCCTTTCAAAAGCAAGCAAAAACGCTGTGGGGCGATCGTGTCAACTGGCGTACTGTTCTTTCCTACGATGCAACCCAGGCACTGATTGGCGCGATGCAGCAGTCTCCCACCCGCAGCGGCATTCGTCGAGTGTTGGCTGACCCCAAGTTTTCTGTAATGGGCGCACTTCACCCGGTCAGCTTTTCACCCAAAGGCGATCGCCCGACTGAACTGGCAATTGTCAAAGTAATGCCAATGCGATCGGGCAAAAAGTTCGAGTTCAAGTCTGTCTCCACCTCAACTGCAAAATGAGAGGTTAGTTTAGTAGCCCTGGGTTAGAAAGGTTGGAGATAACCCTTCTTGGGAAAGGACTGTCAGAGACCTTATTCACCAACGCTTTAGTTACGGGGTTGCGGGAGTTGTCACCGAAGGAACTGCTTGAGTCGAAGGAGCGATCGGCTGTTGGCGGAGTAACTTTTGCTGTTGGGCGCGAAACTGGGCGGCTGCATCATCCAGGTTTTGTTGTTGTTGCGCTCGAAAATCGCCTTGATTGGTGCCGCTTGTGATCCGTTGGATCAAGTCAAACACGCCAGTCGTTGCCCCAGTACTGTCACTGCGATTGTTGAAAAGATTGGAAAGCGCATCACTCGACTGTGTATCTTTGAACGGGTCAATCGTTGTCGCAGCAGGAGCAGTTTGAGCAAAGATGGGTTGAGCAATTGCCACGATCCCCAAGCTCATGAGACCGACGATCGTAAGTTTGGTTTTCATGTTGAGATTTACCGAAGGGATACTACTGCTAATTCTACTCAAAACGCAATTGTCTGGATATTTCTCTCGCAAATTCAATCAGATTGTTACCCAAAAACTCCTCACCCTTCACAAAGCAAGGAGTCGGATGTGGCAAGCAATCTAAGCCAAACTCCGACGCAGCATGGGCTGAATCAACAGAAACGCAATCATGTTGAAGCCCAGCAAAATCAGCAGAGAAGTGCCTAGCGTGACGGCTCCCCAGGGTGCCTGCATGATCACACTTCCCAAATTCCAGTCGCTGTGGAGATAGAGGTAGCGAATTGGCTCGATCGCATAGCTCAACGGATTCAGCGTCGCCACCACCTGTAACCACTTGGGCATAAACGACAGGGGCACCAGCGCAGTACTGGCAAATAGCAACGGCAAGTTCGTCACAAAAATCACGGCGATTAGCTCAATATGCCCTGGTAGCGCAAAGGCCAACCCCAAGCTCAAAGCCGTCACCGCCAATACCAACATCAGCACAATCAACGCGACAAGCGCCAGCCCCAAAGCATTGGGTAAACCTGCCCCTAAGAACGCACTCATCGCCACGATCGCCCCCGTCTGAATCAAACTCAGCGTCGTAATAAAGATAGCGGATGCCATGACGATCGAGAATCTGGAAGCCAACGGAGCCACCAACAGCCGATTCAAAAAGCCAAACTCGCGGTCAAACATCACAGGTAGCCCAGCATTTAAGGCACCTCCAAACGCGGTGAAGACAATCACTCCAGCACCGAGAAACTGTCCGTAACTGGTGCTTTCCCCAAACAATCCTTGCGGCGCATTTTGAAACAGTGCGCCAAACAAAACCAGCCACATCAACGGTTGAATAATACCAGCCGCCAGAGTAGAAGGACGACGCTGAAGTTGGATAAATAGGCGACGAGTCAAAGCGGTGGTTTCTTGAATAAAGTCACCCAGAGCGCTCTGCTGATTGGGAGCGATCGTGCCTTGATCTTTCAGAAACTCTGAGTTGGGTGGAGTAATGGTGCGACTCATAAGGCAAATAGGGTTTAAGTTTTGAATTTTGAAGCTTCAGCTTGATCAAATGGTTTGACCTAAAGCTAAAAACGCTTATCGCATGTTTTGTTTCTTTTCAGCTTTGGGGTCACGACTCCCGGCGGCGGCTAGTTCGGCATCCAGTAGGGTGCGACCTGTGGCGCTCAAGTACACGTCATCAAGACTGGGACGCGCCTGAGAAATGCCAAACGTAGGGAGTCCGGCTTGCTGAAGGCTCTGCTGAATGGTCATTAGCGCTTCGCTCTGAGGCTCGACCACCAGATTGAGAGAGTTTCCTTGAGCACTGTTGATGATCACTTGCTGAACGAGCGGCAGCGATTCCAACAAGATTTTGGCTTGCTCGGCTTCCTCGATCGGTGAAAATTCTCGAATCCGCAAGGTTACTCGATCGCCGCCCACTCGATCCTTGAGTTCGGAAGGGGTGCCGGATGCGATGACGATGCCACGATCGATAATGGCAACGCGATCGGCAAGAGCGTCCACTTCTTCCAGATAATGGCTGGTGATCAAAACTGTGGTGCCTTGATCCCGTAACTGCCGCAAAAAATTCCACACGGCGACTCGGCCCTCAATGTCCAAGCCGACGGTCGGTTCGTCTAAAACCAGCACATCCGGTTTGTGAAGCAGTCCTGCGGCCAAGTCTAGCCGTTTCTGGAGGCCACCCGAATACGTACCCGACTTTTTGTTTGCCCATTCGTCTAAGCCCAACAGAGTCAGCATTTCAGGAATGCGCTGCTGAATGGCGGCACGAGGCAGATGATAGAGCGCGGCTTGCAGTTCCAACAGTTCGCGTCCGGTCAGCATTTTGTCGAGAGCGACTTCTTGCGCCACATAGCCGAGACGTTGACGAGCTGATCGTGGATTGTCGATGACCGAAACGCCAGACACTTCGATTTTTCCAGCGTCGGGATCAGCTAACGTACAAAGGCATCGCAGCGTGGTCGTTTTTCCGGCTCCGTTGGGGCCCAATAGCCCAAAAATTTCACCCGGCTCGACCTGTAGAGAAACGTCTTTGACCGCCTCCGTCGAACCGTAGCGCTTTTGAAGCTTTTCGATAAGAACAGCAGGAGACATTTGGACTCCTCCCAAATTGATACAAATCTTAAGAATGCCTGACTTCTATTGTAGAGATTCTGGGGACACCTTAGCGAGAATGCAGGATTTCTTTTTAGTTTGAAAATTTCTAAAACAGGTGAGTAACAGCCGAAAGATCAAAATTTACCTTCTAGCCGTTACTCACAAAAGCTTCTAAGCCCAAGGCAGTGTAGACACCAGTGCTTGAAGGTTAGCTCCGATCGCTTCCACAATCTGGTGAGTCACAGGCAAACTGTCTACAGCCATCCCTGCACAAAGCAGCATCAGGTACAAAATCGAGTACTTGAACACCGATCGCGCCACCATCAAATCAGACGGTGCTTGAATCAGTTCCAACGCTTTTTTGACGAAGAAGCCACCCAGCAGAAGGGCGATCGCAGCATAGACCACACCCATCACATGTAGCGGATACACAAGCAGCAAGGTGATAGGAATTAAGGCCAACGTGTAATAGAGAATCTGACGGCTTGTGACTTCATTCCCATCGACGACGGGCAACATCGGCACACCAACTTTGGCGTAATCTTCGCGAATCATAATCGCCAACGCCCAAAAGTGAGGCGGAGTCCAAAAAAAGACGATCGCAAATAGCACCCAGGCCGCCCAGCTTAAGTCACCTGTAACAGCCGCCCAGCCAACTAAAGGAGGAATCGCCCCCGCCGCACCTCCAATCACAATATTCTGTGTACTGTGACGCTTGAGCCAGTGAGTATAAACGGCAACATACACAAAAATGCCAGACATCGCGAGACAGGCACTTAGCAAATTCGCGAATACAGTGAGTAATGTAAACGAAGCCACCGCCAGCACGATCGCAAAAATCAGCGCATCTCTAGGACTGATTCGACCTGACGGCAACGGACGATCGCGGGTACGCTCCATGATGTAGTCGATATCGCGATCGTACAGACAGTTAATTGTGTTTGCCGAGGCTGAGGCGAAAGTGCCGCTCAACAACGTCACAATCAGCAAAATAGGGTCAACCTGTCCCTCAGCCGCAATCCACATGCCACCCGCCGTAGTGATCAGCAGCAGCAAAATGATCCGAGGTTTGGTCAGTTGACAATAGCTTTGGATAACTTGAAGGAAATCTCGATTACGGCGAGAAATGCCATTGATCGTCGTGTTTTGCATTCTCTTGAATCTGGTAGAGAGTAGGGAAAGAGAGGGATGAAGGATGAAAAAGTGGCTTCAGTAGATTGGTGTTGACATCTGGCGATGCTGACATTCAATCATCCTTTCTGAAGGGCGACTGTCTGCTTTATCCTTCTTGAGTCTTGATAAGAAAGACCTGTGCGTCTCGGAAGGCGAGAACGGTGAAGGCGACTAAGGTTCCCAGTAGAGAAGCTCCGATCGCTTGATGCGCGATAGTCAGCGGTTCGACTTGAAGGTGTAGACGAAATGTGGCAACGCCCAGCGTAATCTGTAGCAGCAAAAAGAAACCTGCCAGATTAGCCAACTGACGCAGCGCAGGGTGAAGGGCAGGAGTGCGCCAGGAAAGAACAATTAATGTCAAGGTTGCGATCGTTGCTGGAACGACACCCACAATATGACTATTCATCACGGTGCAAAGCTGATTGGTTCCAAAGCATTGGTGTAGCGCCCATTGAGACGAAACCAATCCCCCCAAAATACTTTGTAGATAAACCAAAACGACCGCAGTCGCGCCAATCCATCTAAGCTTGCCGACGTTTCCAGTGCCATGATAGGACGAGAGCGCTGTCCCGATCGCCAGCAGCGTACTAAAAAACAGGAGTCCCGTTCCCAAATGGGCAGTGACAATATCAAACCGCAGCAGTTCAGTTACAGTTAACCCCCCTAAAATCCCTTGAAAGACCACTAGGAAGAGGGCAAAACTAGCTGCCCAGGGTGTCCAGGAAGGAAGGGCGCGGCGAAACCACCAAACGATCGCAGTCAGCGCAATGGCCGCAAACCCGATCGTCGTTGCAACCAACCGATGAAACCATTCTAGAAAAACTTGGAGATTCATCTGCTGACGAGGAACAAACTCTCCATAACAAAGGGGCCAATCTGGACAAGACAGACCCGCATTCATCACCCGTGTTGCGCTACCTACGGCCATTAAAAAGAGGGTGGCGATCGCAAGTCCAATGACCAGGCGCGCTACCCAAGTTTTCACATTTACCGGAGTGGCCGAGAGAGAAGATCGATGTAGTACAGAATTGGACATAAGTTGCTTTTGTATCCCTGGGGCAGTAGAGGAAATAAAACTTCATCAAAAGCGGAGCCGTCGCTCTATTTTCTACTTTAATGAGGTAATCTCAAATCACGCGAAGCTTTTGTATTTTTTCCAATTACAAAGACTTTAGAACCAGGCTGCTGTCTCCTTTGTAGCCCGATCCCAAAGAAAACCTTAAAGATAAGCAGTTTTGGCCCCTAGTCCCCAAAAGGCTGCTTTACCTTGTAGATGGACTGAACCAGTTTTGGACTTTAGCTGTTGAAGATCTCGTGTCACATCTATCCCAGGAGCCTGATATTGAATCGTTTCAAACCTTAAAATCCAAAATCTACACAGTTATTACCAGTTTCTTTTTGAGATCGCTTGTTACGATCGACAGTAACTTTCCAGTTGTTTAGGTAGAGATTTGACGAACTGTGAACATTCCTAGTCAGATTGTGACCCTGCTGGCTGGTATCGCTCTGACCCTGGTCAGCCTCTGGTACGGTCAGAATCACGACCTTCTTCCAATTGCCGCCACCGCCACCGCCTCTTTGGTGGACAACCTGTTCAACACTATGATGGTGATTGGCACAGGCATCTTTTTGTTAGTCAACGGTATCTTGATCTATTCAGTATTCAATTTTGGGCGCAAGCCTGGAGATGAAACAGACGGGCCGCCCGTTCATGGCAATATTCCTTTAGAAATTGTCTGGACAGCAATCCCAGCGGTAATTGTGTTAGGTCTTTCGATCTACAGTTTTGATGTCTATCAGGCTGAAGGTGGGCAAGACCCGATGGATCACTCCGTCGCTCACCACGGCAAAAATCATAGTCAAATGGCCAAAATGTCGGGGGCTGCGATCGCCGCTCCTCTGATAGCAGACGCGACAGATGCGGTTACCGAATCCTTACCTCCCAAACAGGATGCACCCACCCTGGGAACCGTGACTCCCAAAATCGGCGACACCAGCAAGCCACCCGAATTTGTGGTCAACGCCGCAGGAATGCAATACGCCTGGTTGTTTACCTACCCCAACACTGAGGTCGTAGCGGCTGAGTTACACGTCCCGATCGATCGTGAGGTCGTCGTCAACATCTCCGCCAATGATGTGATTCACGCCTTTTGGGTGCCAGAGTTTCGTCTCAAGCAAGATGCGGTGCCCGGACGACAAACCGAAGTTCGATTCATGGCAAACAGATTGGGCGAATACCCCCTCATCTGTGCAGAACTGTGTGGAGCTTACCACGGTGCTATGAAGACTAAAGTTGTCGTAGAATCACAGGCTGACTTTGACACCTGGCTACAATCTCAAATCGCCAGTGCCGAAGTGGGACTTGATACCGCGCTTGCTACCAAAACTGCTGACCTGACTGAACCCGAATATCTGGCTCCCTACGCAAAACAAGTGGGGATCACTTCAGAGATGCTTCAACAACTCAAGCCTGACAACTCTGTTCATGACCATTCAATGAGCTAAGGGTAGTGGGTTGTGAGCCGTTCTCCAACCGCGAATTGTTCACAACCCATGACTCACGACAACTCACGGATTTTTCTTATGACCCAAGCCGCTCAGTTTCAAGAACAAGCCAATCTTCCGGCCCAGGGTTTGGAGCCAGAAAAAAACGATTGGCGCAAGTACTTTGGTTTCAGCACTGACCACAAAGTGATCGGGATTCAATACCTGGTCACCACGTTTATTTTTTATTTGGTGGGTGGCGTTCTGGCGACGATGGTGCGGACAGAATTGGCAACACCCGCCTCTGATTTTGTCAGCCCTGAAGTTTACAACAGTTTGTTCACTGTCCATGCGACGGTGATGATCTTTTTGTGGATTGTGCCTGCGGCGACGGGTGGATTTGGCAATTACCTGATCCCCCTGATGATCGGAGCGCGAGACATGGCGTTTCCTAAGCTGAACGCGATCGCTTTCTGGATCATTCCCCCGGCAGGGATTCTCTTAATGTCCAGCTTTTTGGTTGGTGCCCCTGGCGCAGGTTGGACTTCATATCCCCCGCTCAGTTTGATTAGCGGCAAAGCAGGTGAGATGATCTGGATTCTCAGCGTCCTGATGTTGGGAACGTCTTCGATTTTGGCGGCGGTGAATTTCATTGTCACCATCTTCAAAATGCGAGTTCCGGGCATGGGGTTAAATCAGATGCCTCTGTTTTGCTGGTCAATGCTGGCTACATCATTTTTGGCGCTGATTGCGACTCCCGTATTGGCAGGGGCGCTGATTTTGCTCTCGTTTGATTTGATAGTCGGCACCAACTTCTTTAATCCCACAGGAGGCGGAGACCCGATCGTCTATCAGCACATGTTCTGGTTTTACTCCCATCCAGCGGTCTACATTATGATCTTGCCTGTGTTTGGGATGATTTCAGAAATTGTGTCGGTGCATTCGCGCAAGCCGATCTTTGGGTATAAAGCGATCGCTTACTCCAGCATTGCCATTTGTGGTCTGGGGCTGATTGTCTGGGCGCACCACATGTTTACTAGCGGCACGCCTCCCTGGTTGCGGATGTTCTTTATGATCACGTCGATGATCATTGCCGTTCCGACTGGGATTAAGGTGTTTAGCTGGTTGGCGACGATCTGGGGTGGTAAGTTGCGATTAGAGAGTCCGTTGTTTTTTGCAATGGGATTCATTTCTCTGTTTGTGATCGGCGGTATTAGTGGAGTCATGGTCGCGTCTGTTCCCTGGGACATTCACGTTCATGACACTTACTTTATTGTTGCTCACCTGCATTATGTGTTATTCGGCGGCAGTGTGTTTGGGCTGTATGGAGCCTTTTATCACTGGTTCCCCAAGATGACGGGCAAGATGCTCGACGAGACCTGGGGCAGAATTCACTTTGTTCTCAGCTATGTGGGCTTTAATCTGGCTTTCATGCCCATGCACAAATTGGGAATCGAAGGGATGAATCGTCGGATTGCCGAATATGACCCCAAGTTTGCAGCGTTGAATTTGCTGTGTACGATCGGTGCCTATCTTTTAGCGATCTCGACGCTGCCCTTCCTCATCAACGTCTGCTGGAGCTGGCTGCGCGGCAAACCTGCGGGCAGTAATCCCTGGGGTGGACTGACATTGGAATGGATGACCACTTCCCCACCTCCCGTTGAAAACTTTGACGCTGACCCCGTGTTGGCGACGGGCCCCTACGACTATGGAATGGGCAGTCGTGCTACGCAGGTCGATGTTCCCCTGTCTGATCCTCACAATCCGACGCTTTCGGCTGGGCCTGGCTCTACGCTGCGAGCAAAACCTGACCCGGCGGTGGCGGTGAGTCCGAGCGATCGTCAAGGTGAAAGCCACAACCGATAACTAAATCCAAGCTTTGAGGTTTGAGTTAAGAAATCGGGTCATCATCTCAGCGAGCCTGCAAATTTTGGATCAGTCGCTGCCTTTAATCACCTGATGCCCTAATTCAAACTTCAAAGCATCTCCTTGTCCCCTACTTCTTCCAGATTCATGACAGGCTCAACCCTCGATTCTGCAAAGACTTCTCTCAACTACAACCACGCCGAAGAACACGTTGCCGCCCACGCGGAACATCACGACTTTCGGCTTCTCGGCGTAATTGTTTTTCTGGTTGCTGAAGGCATGATCTTTTTGGGTCTATTTATGGCCTACATCACCTTTCGGGCTGTTACGCCCGTCTGGCCGCCCGAAGGAACGCCTAAACTTGAGTTATTACTCCCTGGAATCAATACGGTGATTTTGGTGGCGAGTAGTTTTATTATTCATAATGCAGACACCGCGATCAAAAAGAACGACACAAAAGGTCTGCGGCTCTGGTTTGGCATCACGGCTGCGATGGGTGCTGTGTTTTTAGCAGGTCAGCTTTATGAATACTTTCATTTAGAATTTGGTCTGACCAGCAATCTGTTTGCCAGTACTTTTTATGTGCTGACTGGCTTTCACGGACTACATGTGCTATTTGGATTGCTGTTGATTTTAGGCGTGTTGTGGCGATCGCTCAAGTCAAATCATTACAGCAGCGAGTCTCACTTTGGAGTCGAAGCGGCCGAGGTCTACTGGCACTTTGTCGATATTGTTTGGGTGATTTTGTTTTTGATGCTCTACATTCTTTGAGCAATTTATCACCGTTTATCAGCCGGCCTCCAAGAGATTGGGGGCTTAATTTTGTTTAAGCAAATAAGTCATAGTCAAACCGGGACTGTATATTACAAAGGCTCATCGCAACGATGAGAAATGCTGACCGGGTACAGAGTGGAGACATTAAGCGTGAATTTACCTTTTGTTTTAGATGTCGCGATCGGGCTAATTTTTACTTATTTAATTCTCAGTTTATTAGCGTCTGAATTACAAGAACTATTAGCAACGATTTTACAGTGGCGAGCCAAACATCTGAAGGACTCGATCGAGATTCTTTTGTCAGGAGGAGTCGGGACTCCGGAGGAACAGCGAGTTAGAGATTTAGTGGGTCGGCTGTATGAAGATCCACTTTTGAAAAATGTGAATCAAGAGGCAAAGGGTGTCATTCCCAGAGGATTTCGCAAGATCTCCAAAGTCTTGTTTGCAGGCAATCGTAAAGGCGCTTTTGGCCCCGACCAGGCAACCGGGCCTTCTTACATTTCCCCTGAAACTTTTGCAACCTCTCTACTAGAAAGATTAGGCATTTCTAACTTGGCTGACAAGCTGAGTGCAGTGAGAATCGAAAAGTTTGCTCGAAGAATTGTAGGGACTTACCGCCTGACTGATCAGGGACAAATTGAAGTTCCTGTGGACGAAGAATTGAAAGATGATTGGGAGAAAGGCAGCATTCGAGTCATTGCTGAAAAGACCTTTAAGCCTAATCTCAATCAAGATCAAAACTTCAATCTACTGGTCGAAGAGTATGATCAAATTGTTCACGCCTACCAAACAAAACAAATTACACTCAATACGGCGATCGAGCGCTTAGGCGAAGAGCTAGATACTTATATCGCCGCTTGTGAAAATCCACAGTTTCAAGACACCGATTTGTCTCTATTTGTTAGAAGACTACGATCGTTTAAGAACAGCACCTTTGGCGAAAATAACGAACGAGCAATTACCTCTGGCGGCTTACAGCCTAGCTTGTCAGAGATTGCCGAGTTGGTAAATCAAAGCAGCACCATTCATAAAGAAGCCGTCGATGCCTATGAGAAAATTGCCCTGCAAGCAGAACCGATCGATGCAAGAGTCAGAGAGACGATCGCCGCAGATGTTGCCACTTACAACACAGAATACGAGGCAAAACTTGCAGAATCTAACAAGCCTGCTCAAGCGCCCTTAACGTTTGAAGATTTAGAACGCGCTCAGCAGCAAGCCATTCTCAGCAACGCTCTAGGGCAGCTCACACCCGAAGAGCGCCAGCTCTACGAAGACTACCAAGCCTATCAACAAATTAAAGAGGGACTGGATAAGCTTCCGGACTCGGTAAAGGAAAGTATTGGGATTTTGGCAAGACGGGCCCAGACGCGAGTACAAAAGGCTGAGAATGAGTTAAATCAGCTTCGAGAGGAAGTGGCGGTTTGGTTCGATCGCTCAATGGCGCGGGCTTCTGGCGTTTATAAGCGTAATGCCAAAGGGGTAGCGATTTTAATTGGATTGTCGATCGCAGCAGCCACAAATTCTGATACGTTTCACATTTTCAATCGGTTGTCGAGTGATGACAGTTTGCGGCGATTGATTACTGAGCGGGCTTCTCAGATTGATCTCAGCGCTCCTAACAATCCGCGTCTAGACGTGCAGCTAGAGCAATTAAAAAACCAAACTGATGCGGTGCTTAGAGATATTGCCTTTCCGATTAGCTGGAGTCCGACGAATCTCAACAAGCAATTGGGCTGTCAAACGATTGCGATCGCTGATCAACCCGCTCCGCCAGATGAAGCTACCCAACTGAGACAGCAATGGGACAATCTCTACAAGTCTTGTTTGAGCACCAATCAAGCATCGGCGGTGCCAATTCCTTTTCAGGTGATGCAGATTGCTTTGGTCAAGCCTCTGGGATTTTTGAGAATGATGTGTGGCTGGGTGGTGAGTGGGATTGCGATCGCGATGGGCGCACCCTTTTGGTTTGACTTACTCGGTAAGCTAGTCAATGTCCGAAATTCTGGCAGCAAGCCCAAATCAACTCCAGAACAATCACCCCCATCCTGAGTTTTAAGCGCTTAACATCCACAAACTACCACTGTTAAGGTGACCATCTGTACTATCAGTCCAATGAACTTCAGACATTTACGTCTATTTCTGTTTCATGAGCTAAAAATTTGCCAATCGGAAGAAAGTGATAAACTTCTAGGGATAGTCACATGAAATGTTGCGTAAGTGTAATTCAAGTTATGATTTTAGAAATTTTGGCGAGCAAGGCTGTAGAGTACTTCACCTTACAGGTTGCAGGCGGTGCTCTTCAGAAGTTGGGGGCAGATGCTAAGGATTACCTTCAGAAACTAGTAGGCATCATATATTCCCATTTCGCTGGTAGAAAAGAAGTGCAGGAAGCCAATCAAAATCCGGAAGCATTAACGTCAGCGATCATTAAAGAAGCTCCGAGTAATGTTCTTTTTCGTGAAGAGCTAGAAGAAGTAGTGAGTAAGCTGGTTGAAATTGAGAAAAATCAAAACAGTGGAGCCGTGAACCAGATTTCTACCGGATCTGGATCGAATATTAATGCACCACAGAATGCAGGCTACGTAGCAGGAGGAAACCAATACTTTCGGGGCTGAAGAACTTCACTTACACATTTCTTCAGATTCTAATGCATCATTAGCAGAGCTTCCTGAATGTTTAAGGCTAAGATCCTTTTGGCAAAAGCTCTTTAATTATTTAAAGACCTTATCCCTTCTCTTTGTAGTGTTTGTTGCATGGTTCTTTCTCGGATTCACTGCCAGCCATGCTTTTCCTATTGACCTTGTTAAATCATTTATCAGCTATTTGTTTAGCGGCTTCCAAACACATAAACTCGAATTGAATAAAGCGGTGAGTCAATCTCTCAACTTAATGTGGCAGGAAGCTAGATCAACGGTCAACAACATGGATTCTTTGGAAACAGTTATTGCTACAGGAGATAAGCACGAAGCTAGTGAATTAAATAAGCTTGACTCCAAATATTGGCTCCTTTCGAGAATTGTTGAACTACTTGCAGCAGGCATTAGCGCACCTGACAAAGATTTAGTTGACTGGAGGCTGAGTGAGTTAGGTGAAAAAAGAGATTTTATTCTTAGTAGACTACATCCTCTCAAGCGTAAACACTATACCTGGCTGAGTCGAATTGAAGACTCCTGGCAATATTTCTATGCAGTTCTAACTCTACAAGCAATCAAGCGAGAAAAAGAACTCAGCATATTCGAGCGTAGTTTAACCAGTCTAGTGATTTTTTATATCCATCGGGAGCCTTCAAAAGAAAATATACAGGAAATGCTTGAAGCTTTGGATGATTTGATGGCAAGAAATCCAAGGCTTAAACCTCTCCATCAAACATCTCGATTATTTAATTGGGTTTATTCATGTATAGAAAAGTTGGCGACCGATATTCAGGAAGATCCCGTTCAGGAAGATCCCGTTTACAAAGAATATCCAGTCAGAGCAAGACGTGAAAAACCTTGTTACCATCTTCCTAATGGTTGCACTCATTATCCTCGTGTCGAGAAGGCTGAAGATCCAGCAGAAATTTTGTTTTTCAAAACTATCGGAGAAGCAGAAGCACAAAATCTAGATCTATGTGGAAGCTGTAGAAGGATTTTGAGATTAGGTAGCTTATAGAAGTCGATCTTTCACTTTAAACAAGTAAGCTGACGCTACTCACACCACAATTCAACTTTAGGAGGATAGGAAGTCGTCGATCATTCCTTTTGTACAACTCAGAAGTAACCGTCTTTCTAGAGAATTGCAAAGCGATCGCTCTATCCGATCATCGATTGCAGTGCGTTTTGTAAGTCTTGTGTGAGGTCGGTGACAGCTTGTTTAGCGGCGCGGCGATTGGTTTGGTAAGTGTCCCAACGATCGCTCACTGACAGAGGTTGTCCGATCGTAATGTGGCATTTTTGTTTGCCTAATCGGGGACGCTTAAAGGGGTTGCCGCCTTTGATGCGAGTGATGGTGTCCCAGGCGAGCAGGGTGGTTTCGGCAAAGCGCTCGACGGTTGGCTTCTCTAAGACATACTTGCCTGTGACGGCGACAAAGCATTCCACCAAACGCATGTGCCAGATGCGGAGATGGGCTTCTTCAGCAATGCGATCGGCGAGTCCTCTTTCGATGGGCGATAGCGTTTCTAAATTTAAATCTTCGCGATACACATAGTCCCATCCAGCTTGTTCTAGTTTGCGACAGCGATCAATTACACTACCCTTTGGCTGAATGTTGAAATACTGTTCGGCAACGTTCAGCGCTGCATTCATCAGAGCATCTAATCGAACTGTAAATTCCTCATTTGTTCCGGGTAAAACGCCTTCGACTTGGGATGACTCAGCGTTCTTGGTCGTGGTTAATGTTTGATGGTAAAACCGTGTGTAATACTGTTCCATAATGGTCAGCAATCGTTCGGCTAACTGGTAGAGTCTGCGGTAGAGATGACCGTCTCCAGTGCCGCGTGTGGGCGTGATTCCGATATCAGCTTCGATTTCACTGAGCAGCTTTTCTAAGGCTTTCCAGGGAGGCGTGATGTAGCGGTATTGAATGCCGATCGGGACAATCAACACTTCTTCCGATCGCCCTGCTTTGAGCAAATCTTCGACACACCAAAATCCCAACTGTGCAAGTCCTGGCTCTAAAGGGCTGATGATTTCGTTATGACCGTTGGTTGCGCCTTCGGGAGCCGCTAGTAGCGGAAATTCTCCGTTGACTAATAGGTTTCTAGCGGATCGTAATCCTGTGCGATCGAGCTTGCCGCGATGAATGGGAGTGCCACCCAGTTTTGAATAGAGCCAGCCCATTGTTGAGCCAGCCCAGAGAGGAATGCCGCGATCGTACATAAAATGAGCGTGAATCGGGTGCCGCAATGCAATTTTTTGCCGTTGAGCAGTCTTGGGCACTTGATAACGAAGTAAATTTGCAATAGCAAGTGGATCGTCTACGCTGGGATGCCGGAACGCGAACAACAATCGAATTTTACCCGCTTGAAACTGTTGGTAGAGCGCTACTAATTGCTCAAGGTTGGTTGCCTCAATACCCGTAAGCGAGGTTTTCGATCGCGTCCAAAAGGGAAGTGCAAGCTGGGTCAGTTTGAGAATTTTGGGATCAAAATCTGGAGGAATAAAGCCAAGGGGCGGTTGAGCTTGAATCGGGGGGCGAGGCAACGCAGGTTCTCCTAATGGGGATGACAGCTATCTTAGAAGCTAGGCTTCTCATCCTGGTGCGATTCGTTACAGATTGAAAAGCGTCACTGATGCAGCAGTTTTTGGATTTTCTCAAAAGATGAAAATTAATTTCAGGTGCCACTCGGTTTCAGGGCGAGTTAGTTCAATTTGACGAATGAATTCACGAAAGTAAAAACGACGTTCTGACTCAGATAAGTCTAGCCAAAATTGAGGAATCGAAACGGCTTGAGCGATCGCGCTTAAATTAACAGGCGGTAGTTGAGAGAATTGACGTTGCAGGTCTGCGATCTCTGTCCGAATTTTGTAGGCGCGGAGGTCGGCGGTTTCGATGTCGAGAATCTGAGTTTCGATCAAGGCTGGAAGTTGGGAAAGAATGGCTTGTTTGGCGGAGATCGCTCCAGAAATTCCTTGTTTAATCGCATCCAAATCAGGCGTGTTCACTTCTGAAACAGCGCGCGGCAAGTCTTCACAAATGCGCTCGATCGTGGCTTGCAAAATTTGCTCATACGCGATCGCTTTACATTTAGGTTGATTAGAACATTGAGTTGGGCGCAAGTATAAATATTCTGTCGCTTTTTTGTTGTGAGGTGCGACACGAGTGACGGTCATCGGAGAGTGACAACTGCTGCAAGAAACCAAACCTGCCAGCGATCGAGGCGCACTAGCCGTTCGAGAGGGGAGCCGACGATTTCGCCGCAGTAAGCGATCGATTTGGGCCGCTTCTTCTCTGGTAATGAGTGCCCCGTGAGTGTCTGCAATCACATCTCCCGTCTGATATTCTAAATCGCCTCGATAAACGGGATTTGACAACCAGCGTCGCCCCGTCGAAACGGAAATTTTTTTACGATATTTCTTGTCTAAATAACGCACAGCCCCCCGCAAGGAACCATATAACAAAAACTGCTCGAAGAAATCTTTGACGACGGGAGCAGTGGCGCGATCGATCACATAGCGATTTTTGCTGCGACGATAGCCATAGGGTGCTTTTCCGGGAGGTGGCAGTGCTTTGATGCGATTGCGGGCATGTCCCTGACGAATGCGCCGACTTTTTTGATTGGACTGAACTTGTTGCAGCAGTTTCAGGAGATCTGAACGGAGGTTATTGTCTGTGTTAGACGACTCAACCGTCATTAGTTGAATGCCTAAAGTCTCGAATTCAGTCAGACGATCGCTCACTTCTTGCACAGAGTCTCCCAATTCTTCTAGCCGCCGCACCAGTAGATAGTTTGCGGGTTCGGTTTGACAGTCTGAGAGCAGTTTTTGCAATTCTGGACGCATTGCTTTTTCTGTTGCTAAATCTTGATAAACGTGGTCGATTTCCCATCCCCAAAGATTTGGATCGGGCGTTGATTCTAGCAAGGGATCGCTGTAGAGATAGGCAATGATTTTCACTGCAAATTAATTTTTACTCCTTTAATTAAGAAGTTTAGTTAGCATTCCATACAGCATTTATCTTTTTTGGATTAGGACTCATTTAGCTCAATCACATTGCCATCAGGATCTTGAACAAACAGCGCCGATCGCCCCGATGCACTCATTTGAAACTCATAGTGGTGGGCTAACAATTCTTCTTTCGCGACCATCAGATCGGCAACTGAAAATGCTAGATGTTGGTTGCGTCCCCATTTCTCTAAGTTTTGCAGTGACGATATTGCATCCGCCACGATTAAATGAATCTGAAAGTCACCTATTTCGTACCAGGCACCAGGAAATTTGAGGACGCGATCGACTTTATTCAACCCCAAAATTGTTCCATAAAAATGTTCAGCTTGCTCTAGATCAGAAACCAATAAAGCTGCGTGGAGAAATTTTGTGATCTCCATAAAATCATTCGCTCCGTTACTTTGTTGTTTAATCTCAGGATAAACGGTGTACACTTCACTCGAAAATCTTCTCTCTAAATTTCGAGATTTCTGATCAGAACATCTGATCTACGCCTTAAAATCAGATCATGGAAATTCTCTCCGTCAGCCTCAAAAACTTTAAGTCGCACAGCGATCGCCAATTCCTCTTTCAGCCCGGAACTAATGCCATCTGTGGCGAAAATGGAGCTGGAAAAACGAGCATTCTAGAAGCGATCGCCTGGGTCTTATTTGACCACAAGGGCGACTATCGAGTGGAAGATTTGGTTCAGAATGGGGCAGCCAGCGCTCAGGTGCGGGTCTCTATCGTCTCCAGTCTTGACCAACGCACGTATGAGGTGCAGCGCTGTACGCGATCGGGCTATTTGCTCTACGACCCTCAACTGGGCGAGAAACTGGGCTATACCCGCATTCGAGAGGAAGTTTTACCGTGGTTGAGACAGCATCTAGGCGTGGCACCGGGGACAGATTTAGCGAAGCTTTTTGCGAATACGATCGGCGTTCCTCAAGGCACGTTTACTGCTGATTTTTTGCAGCCCGCCGAGAAGCGCAAACCGATTTTTGACACCATTCTCAAAGTTGAAGAATATCGGCAAGTCAATCAACAAATGTTGACGCTGGAAAAGTACGCCAAAGCTGAAACCGAAAGTTTGGAACGGACGATCGCGCAGTACGAAGAATCGCTCCAAGATTGGGAGACCCTTTCTCAAAAGCAACAAGAACTCAGCCAGGATATTGAGCATTTAACCCTACAGCTTGCTCAGTGGAAACTGCGCCTTTCAGAACTGCAAACTGAGCAGGATCAACTCAGCGCCCAATCTGCCCAAATGCAGCAAATTACAAGCGAATTAGAAAAACTGACGGCGCGAATTCAGTCAGAAACCTTGATGCTCGATCGCCTCAAACTCGACCTGCAAGCTGCGGAAAAATCTGTCGAAATCTGCACCCTGTATCGCAATAGTTATCGAACCGTTTTACAGGCAGAATCTACGCTAAAAACATTAGAAAAAGACCGTGAAGCGCAACAGATCTTAATGCAGCAGCGTCAAGGCTGGGTCAAACAGGAAAGCGATCGCCAAACCAAACTGGCGACTCTAACGCAACAATTAGAACGGCGATCACAAATCGAGTCTGAACTAAAGCGCCTCGAACCTTTAATTCAACAACAAATTGAATGGGAACATCAACAGCAAATTCTCAATCAGCAGTTACAAAATTGTCAAAGCTGGAAACAAACGATTAGTCGAGATCAAAAACGCCTGACACAACTTGAAAATCGCCGTCAGCAACTCGGACAAGAAATCGAAAAACTGGAAACGATGGGCGCGATCGTGCAAAAAATTCCTCAACTCGAAACCCAGCAGCAGCGCTATCAACAACAACTCAGCCGCATCGATGCCGCCACCCAATTTGAAGCCGATTTGAGGCAGATCGTCACTCAAGCCCAAAAGCGCGAAGGCATCTACACGCATCATGTCAACGCGGCCACTTCTACGCTCAACCAACTCAAACAAGCTGCTCCACTCTGGACAGCCCAACTCGAAGAAATTCTCACGGCTTTGGGCAACGGATTCAAGCTGCAAGGCCAGCTAATGTTGGATCTGCAAGGCATTCTCGATGATTTGTCAGAACAACTTCTCGCCGATCGCCTCAAGCAACACCTACAACAAGTCCAGACCCAACTCGAAATGGCTCGTCAGCATCAAGCTCAATATCTAACGTTGGATCATAAATTTGACCAGGAAGAAACTTTAGAAACTGAGATTGAGGAAGTACGATCGCACATCACCCAATGTCAGACACAACTCGCCAACGAACCCGAACTTCAACAGCAACTCGCTCACCTCAAAGGACAACTGCAAACGCTAGAAGACCCCCGGAGTCGCGATCGCTTGCTCCAACAAGAACTCAAACAACAGGCAAATCTGGAAGCCCAACAGCAGCAAATTCAAAAAGCCTTGATTGAAGTGCAGACAACGATCGCAGACCTCGATCGCCAACTTGCTACGTTCACAACGCTCACCGATCAGATTCGTGAACAGCAAACGTTACGGGAAGAACATCGCGCTAACTACCAACTCTATTTAGAACATCAACAGGCTGCCAATAGTCTTAAAGACCGTCAAAAACAACTAGAAGAAGCCAGTCAAAAACAGCAGGATCTTCAAAAGAAAATTACAGAACTCACAATGCAAAAAGCACAGCTTGAAGAACATTTTGATCCTGCTCAAGTAGAAGCTGTGCAAACCGCTTATCGGGAAGCCCAAACTCAAAAAATTACGCTAAGTGCAACGCTACCTGAAAAGACAAAACGCTTAGAGGAATACGATGTTCAACTTTCAAAATTACAAGCTATTCAGGAAAAGCGAGATCAGGCAAAATCGGAACTCAAACGCAAACAGAAGGTCGATCGCTTCATCAAATTTGCTCGTAAAGCCTTCAAAGATGCCGGGCCGCGAATCACCGAACGCTACGTACAAAGCATTTCCCGCGAGGCAGACAAGCTTTTTCGAGAATTGCTTAACCGTCCTAACGTGGCGCTTGAATGGACGCGAGACTACGAAATTGTGGTGCAGGAAGGGCCTCACTCGCGCCGATTGATCAATCTATCTGGCGGTGAACAAATGTGTGCGGCGTTGGCGGTTCGTTTAGCATTGCTTAAAGTATTAGCCGATATCAACATTGCCTTCTTTGATGAGCCAACTACTAACATGGACAAACCCCGACGAGACAGTTTGGCCGAAGCGATCGCTAACATCAAAACCTTCCGTCAACTTTTTGTGATCAGCCACGACGACACCTTTGAGAAAGTCACCGAAAATGTCATCCTCGTCGAGCGTGAATAGTTCGACAGATAATATTCTTAATGGAAATCTCCTCAAACCACAAAACTCGCTTCCTCTCCCTGAGCCGCTTGCCAGCTTCGAGCATCGTAATACAAATCTTCTAGCGAAATGCTGTAGAGCGCTTCTTTCATTTTTTGGTGGAGCCGATTCCACAGGGTAAAAGTCACCCAATCTTCAGCTTGATCAATGTCAGGGGTGTGATGCGGCAAGGGATCAATGCTTTCGCCAACCGCTTCTAAAATTTGACCTAAAGAAATCTGTGCAGGCGGATGCGCCAACTGATAGCCTCCTTGAGCGCCTCGAACAGACACCACCAGTCCTGATCGCCGCATCTCGATCAACAGCTTTTCTAAATAGGGAGCCGGGAGATCTTGACGTTGAGCGATCGCTTTCACCGAGGTAGGCGCATACCCTGGCTGCAAACTCAAATCCAGCAGAGCTTTGACGCTGTAGTGTCCGCGTGTGGTTAGCTTCATTGACCAATCTTATGCCAAAACGCCCCGTGAAGTTAGATAGAAATCTTCACGAGGCGATGGGTTTGTTGCAAATTTGGTCTACTTTAGCGCATTGGGATAATTTTGCTTGCAGACATTGAGAATTCGTTGGTCAGTCGCACTTAGTTTTTTAAGCGGTTGGAAGCCTTCTAGACTAATTCGAGTCATGGCAGGGTTGCCAGTGGTGGCGACGTTAGCCGTTCTTTGTAGCGCGATCGCGTAGGGGTGTCGCGTTTTTTCGTAGCTGTCGATCACCGTCAAGGCTACTTGGTCTGATTGAAAAGTACCATAGGCACAATCAAAGGACGATCGCGGCATGTAAAAAGCACCCAACACCTTGCCCTGGTTTACCTCAAACACAAAGTAGGCTTGTCCGACCTGTTCGGGTTGGGCTGACTGACCATATAAATAAATGCCATTGGGCAACGCTGCTGAAGCGGACGCTTGTTTTGTAGATTTAGTGGGGACACTTTGAGCCTGCGACTCGGACGCATGAGCCGTCAAGCCCATTGAGAACAGCCCTACTGTCAAAGAAAAGGCTGCCATCCTCACGATATTCTTTAGTGATGCCGAGAACAGAGGTTGTTGAGTATGGTGCAGTTTCATCACGGTGCCCTCACTTAAAGAATAGATACACGAAAACAATTCTGATCCCTTTAACTAGGGGTGAATTGAGTAGTAGGAAGGACTGTATGGAATTCTGATTTTTTGAGAGTAATACCTCAAAAGCACTCTCGCACAAGCAGCAAATTCGTTCAGCCCCAATTAGAAGAAATAGAAATAGATCGGCAGAATTATGGGTGGATACTGGTGGATACAAGACAAGCGGGAAGAATTCCCGAAGCGGTCTGTAACTTTTCCATGTAATCATCAAATCATCCTGATCAGAGATGCACCACCACCACTGATGACACTCTAATTTCTGACCACCGTCTCCTGCATCTATCCAGCGTTATAAACCGCCAAATCGTTTGCTAGAGATTGATTAAATACCTTAAGGATGAAATCGATTCTTTCAACCTATCACGAAAAAAAAGACGAGCTTGTGACTCGCCTCACTCAAATCGATGATATGTAGCATCTCTTGAACTGCCCGATCGCTCTATAGAGATAATTTAACGGGTTACATTGACTGTCAGGTTGCTCAAAGGGGACGATCGTTCCCACCTATACTTCTTCTACTAAACTTTGATCAAATTTGGGCTAACCGTCACGCTTCGGCAGGCGTAGAACGAGATCAAGTTAGCCCCTTCTATAAATTGGTTACTTTTCAGTGTGAGCAAGTTCGGCAAAGAGAGGATCGTAGTCGTCGGAGAAGTTCGATCGCACGTCCGCAAATTCTCCAGGCGTAACGGCTTGGCTCAAAACTGAGATGACAGCTTTAGCGTGAAGGGCGGCCGTTTCTGCATCGGTGCCTTCTTTTTGACCAATTCGCTGATAAAACTCATCCAATTTAAAGTGAGCGCCAAACTCGCCTTCTCGTCCTCTCAGGTGTTTTGCCAAGTCTTCGGGAAGCTGTGCGCCCAGTTGAACGGCCTCATCACCGACGATTCTTTCTTTCACAGTCTCTAGCGTTGCCTGAGTTGCTTTTTCAGCCTCTTGACGAGAATTGAAAGATCCCAAATTTTGCACGTTTTTGATAAATTCGTCGTATTTCATGGTGTTGTCTTAGCGATCGCAAGTAGCGTTTCCACCATTTTGTAAAGTTATGTGATTTTATATCTCTATCCTATGTGTGAGATCAACTCTTACTATTTAAGAACGACCTCGATCGACTAAATGATGAATGAGAAATAAGATCCGCTTCTAGAAGTTGAGTCAGATCTCGCAGTTATAGATGATGAGTTCTACGTTCATCATTTAGCGATTTTTATTAGGCAGCCGTTATCAAGATATCTGAGTCAAGCTGCATTTAGAAACGATCGACGTTAGTGTTGTGCTTCCGATTGGCTTTCGGATGGTTGGTCTTTGGGCCGCTCTGTTGCAGCAGGATTTACGGGAGTGACATCTTGATCGTCTCGCGAGTAATCTGCCTCCGTTGGCGTACTTCCGGGATCTGCGTCAATCACTCCATTTTGATTGGTGGTTTTGGCGTTGGTTCCTTTGTGGCTGGCATGTCCGCTCATAGTGAATTCCTTTGTTTGCGATAACTAGTTCAATTTAAGTTAAGGACTGTCAAGGCTAAATCTATCCAGAGAGACGAATACTAGCGCTCATAGAATCATTGGACTGGCGGACTGAGCGGATGGCGTATCTCGATTACCAGGCAAAAAAATCGGCGTTGCTGATTGGAGGGATCGATCTGTGGGAAGTGTCCATCTTTTCGCCCCCTAAATCCCCCAAAATTGGGGGACTTTGAACCTTGGATTTCTCGCCGCTTTGGGGCAATTTATCCCCTGATTCAGCAACGCCAAAAATCTAATTAATACCAAATCAACCAACAAATGATACTCATAAAAATCAGTTAATTAACCGATTTCTATCTCTCAGATTTGAAAAACCCCATCAGGGAAGCTGTTTCAAAGTCCCCCAAAATGGGGGATTTAGGGGGCGAGGATCTGTATCAGTAACTAGTGAATTGAGTATAAGTTGATTCTAAACAAGACTTAATCGATCGCTCTTTCATTGGGTAGATGTGCTCTGTCACCAACCTTCACCCATCTGTAGAGGTCGATTTATTTGTCTCGCTTGATATTAGAAGAGTGATTAACCAAACTTTAAATTTCGTTGAGTGCCTCTGCTGTCCTTGATTTTACTAATTCAAAACTTTTATTCAAAGTCTCTTAACGTCCTTTTAGCTACGGATTGGGTATGAACCACGATCGCTTTTTTCCTTCTGATTTTTTAAAGCGTTTTAGAGATGATGCCTGGGAGTTTGGGCTGATTGCCTGCCTATTTGCCATTGTCGATCGCTTAGTTAACTCCTTCACTGATGGATTTGTTTCGGCGATCGACCTGGCGCAAATTTTCATGATTTGTTTGTTGACAATCTGCTGGGCATTTCTCAAACCTACTGAGGCCGAAGAAGAGGAAGCTTTTTACAATCGTCTCACCCAGTTCGTCCCGGCTTCTCTGCCGATGCGTCCTCCGGTTCCGTTGTCTGAGTTAGTTCAGCGCTACGGCTATCAGCAAAGCTCTCTCTGGAGAGGATGGCGCATTCACCACACGTTTTTTCCCAATCTTGAAAGCGACGTTGCGATCGTATTTGTGCATGGATTTGGCGGCTCGATCGGGCACTGGCGGCAAAACATGTCTGAGTTGGCAAAGCACCACAATGTGTATGCGCTAGACCTACTGGGGTTTGGCGATTCTGACAAGCCGAATGTGGCCTACTCAGTGGATTTGTGGGTCGATCAACTCCACGAGTTTTGGCAGACCTTTATTGGTAAACCTGTTGTATTGGTGGGCAATTCGATCGGCTCTCTGACCTGTCTGGCGACGGCGGCGGCTCATCCAGAAATGGTGCAAGGAGTGGCGATGATCAGCTTACCGGATACTGCCAGTCATGATGATGCCATTCCCCCGATCGTGCGTCCTTTAGCTCGTGGCTTACAAACGATTGTCACCTCTCCCCTATTGCTTTATCCGTTATTTCATCTGCTCAAACAGCCGAGTGTGATTCGTCGTTGGGCAAGTTTGGCCTATGTTTGCCAGGAATCTATCACCGAAGAGTTGCTCGAAATTCTCATGAAGCCCGCACGAGAACAGGGGTCGGCTCAAGCGTTTTGTGCGATTATTCGGGCGATGGTCAGTCCTCAGTTTAGTCCGAGTGTGCGATCGCTGTTGGGTCAGATTCAGATGCCGTCTTTGTTGTTGTGGGGCGACCAGGATCGGATGATTCCGCCGGGATTGGCAAAGCGTCTATCGAGCTACAATCCTGACCTGAAATTGATTGAGCTTGAGAATGCGGGTCACTGTGCCCATGATGAATATCCAGAGCAGGTTAATTCGATGCTGTTGGATTGGATTCACACACAGGTTTCATCAGAAATGGTTTTTTCTCACAATTGATTGATCACGCTGAGAGATCAAGAACAGATCAAGATCTGCAATGCTAGGAGCGATCGTATTGATGATTGATTACTAACACTGACGTGAATTCGATGAGGTTTTTTTGCTTCGTTCTTCAGCGCTTCTGCCCCCCAACCCCCCAAAATTGGGGGACTTTCAGACAAGATCTTGGGTTCAAAGTCCCTCACTCGTGGGGGATTTAGGGGGCTGCCTGATTCACAACCGCAGCGAAAGATTTCATCGAATTCACGTTAACACTGGTGCAAGACTAAATTGGAAGAATGACTTCATCGGTTGAACCGTGAACTAAAGGCTTGACAAGTCCGATCGTACAAATTGTTGCAAGGTCTTAGTAATCGGGCGCTCGATCGCGCAAATCGCTGTAAACTTTTGCTTACAATTCAACTCAACGCTGACCGGAGTAAGTTTCATGGATGTTTTAGCTGCCGTCGCCTTTAATGCGGGGCAACCTTTGAGTCTCGAAACCGTGCAACTCGAAGCGCCCAAAGCTGGAGAAGTGCTAGTCGAAATCAAGGCGACAGGCGTGTGTCATACGGATGCCTATACGCTATCTGGGGCTGATCCTGAAGGGTTGTTTCCGGCAATTTTGGGGCATGAAGGGGCGGGAGTTGTTGTCGAAGTGGGGGTAGGGGTGACGAGCGTTAAGCCGGGTGATCATGTGATTCCGCTTTACACTCCAGAGTGTCGCAACTGTGATTATTGTCTGAGTGGCAAAACTAATTTGTGTCAAGCCATTCGGGTGACTCAGGGGCAGGGCTTGATGCCAGATGGAACGAGTCGCTTTACGATCGCAGGCACCAAAATTCATCACTACATGGGCACTTCGACCTTTGCAAATTACACGGTGCTTCCTGAGATTGCGGTTGCCAAAATTCGGGAAGATGCGCCGTTTGAGAAGGTCTGTCTGATTGGTTGTGGAGTCACGACCGGAATCGGAGCCGTGATCAATACCGCCAAAGTTGAACCGGGGGCAAACGTGGTCGTTTTTGGTCTGGGTGGGGTCGGGTTAAATGTGATTCAGGCTGCAAGAATGGTTGGCGCAAATATGATCGTTGGCGTTGATTTGAATCCTGAAAAACGCCCCCTCGCCGAGAAATTAGGCATGACTCATTTTGTCAATCCCAGTGAAATTGACGGCGATCTGGTGCCTTATTTGGTGAATTTGACCAAGGGCGGAGCCGATTACAGTTTTGAGTGTATTGGCAATGTCAAAGTGATGCGGCAAGCGTTGGAATGTTGTCACAAAGGCTGGGGTGTTAGCGTGATCGTGGGTGTTGCGGGAGCGGGTCAAGAAATTAGTACCCGTCCGTTCCAGTTAGTGACCGGGCGCGTCTGGAAAGGAACTGCATTTGGCGGCGCAAAAGGACGAACGGACGTTCCCAAAATTGTCGATTGGTATATGGAGGGCAAAATTAATATCGATGATCTAGTGACGAAGGTAATGCCGATCGCTCGGATCAATGAGGCATTTGATCTCATGCATAAAGGTGAAGTGATTCGGGCAGTTTTAACGTTTTGATTTGACGCTTTGATCTGACAGCTTGATCGGGTGCGAGATTTCTGGTTCACAGTTCGACACGGTACACTGAGAAGACCGCTTGAGGAAACGTTGATGGCACGATCGAATAGCAACAAAACGCAAACAACTACATCAGACTCGCCTGCGGTCTTGGACTTTGATGAGTCAGATTCGCAAGATAGCCTGGTAACTGAGGAGTTGGTTGAGGAGACGGAAGAAGCCGACGAAGAGACTGAAAAGGTCGCAGACGTAGAAGACATTCAGGATGTGGACAGCATTTTGAACTCGCTCAAAACCTTATTAAGTACGGTCGAAAAGCTGCAAAAAGTTCGTCAAGAAGTGGGCGATATCAAGCCTGTTTTGGTGCGGATGCTTGATGGAGAACTGGTATCTGGCGAAGACTTGGAGCAGCTAAAAGCTGGGGTTGGAGGTTTGATGCGTCTGGTGCGGGCCCATAGTGATCATCAGGCGGCCTTGGCTAAAGCGCAACCTGCGAGAAGCTTGCTGGATGAAGTGTTGAAGGTGAACCGTCCTGGCTAGTCGTTCTGTGGGCTTTTCTGTCGTCTTTTGCAATCCCCTGTAGTCAGCGATAACTCAGGCAGCTTGTCGGGAATCTTCATGTTCCTTTCCACTGCTGGGCAACTTGACGAACGACTTCAACAAAGCGCTGTACAGTAGACGATCTCTTCGAGTTACCCGTAAGGAGTCGCTCTCCCTGTCTCCAAATCATTGCGATCGCTACCTGGGGAGTCGTTTCTACAATCGGTCGATAAGCCACACCCGGACGCTGAAGCTGTTGGAGAGAAGTTGGCACGATCGCTACGCCCATTTCTGCGGCTACCAAACTGACGATCGTTTGCATTTGAATGGCTTCTTGCGCCACGATCGGGCTAAATCCTGCTTGCTGACAGAGGCTAATAATTGGGTCATACAGTCCAGGAGCCGCCGCACGCGGGAAGACGATGAAGGGTTCTCGAATCAGCGATCGTATCGACACTCGTTTTTGTTGAGTCAGAGGATGCGTTTGGGGCAGGGCAACCATCAGAGATTCTTGAAAAATGGTCTCTACTTGACAGCCATCATTTGCAAACGGCGGACGAAATAGCCCAATGTCAATGCGTCCTTCCTGGAGCCACTGAATTTGTTGAGCCGAGGTTAATTCGTGCAACTCCAAGGTGACACCGGGGACTTGGGCGCGAAAGGTTTGCAAAATGGGTGGCAAAACGTTGTAAGCAGCCGAACTGACAAAGCCGATCGTAAGCTGTCCGATTTCACCTCGACTGACCTGTTGACCTGCGGCGATCGCGTGTTCTAGCTGGTTGAGAATTCGCTGAGACTCGATCAAGAAGGTTTGTCCTGCGTCGGTGAGTTGGACGGTGCGCTTGGTGCGATAAAACAGTGAAAACCCAAGCTCTGTCTCTAATTGACGAATTTGATGACTCAGCGGAGGTTGAGCAATGTGCAGCCGTTCTGCGGCCCGCCCAAAGTGCAGTTCTTCTGCCAACGTCACAAAATATCGAAGGTGTCGCAGTTCCATCGCAAAATCGGAGACATCAGACCAGACACTAAAAGCCTACTCTGTTCAAAGTTCCAAAGTCTAAAGTTTCAAAGTCCAAAGAAAGAGTGGACAATCTGTAGTATATCTTGTAGTATACAAATAGTCATTCTCAAGATTCTGTTTTCTATGAGCGCCAACCCATTCTCAATTCATACTGCAACGGTTTGCCAGCTCGATCGGGTGACGGCGACCATGCAGTTGAGTCAGAGAGTCAATGGGCGGATCATTAGTGCGCGCCACACCAAACAACCGATTCAAGGCACAGGAAATTTAGAACAACTCCAGAGCGGAAGGTGTGGGCCGCAACCTGCACTGACCTAAATCGACTAGCCAAAAAGCTGCCGATCCCCGCTCCTGGTTTTCAGAGGTGGGGATTATTTTTTTGAGTTTAATCTCCTTCCTCTCTTCTCCCCCACTCATCCTGCCGTGTACACACACGTCGATCGATCTGTCATTGCTGAGAGCCTTCGCCCCCTAAATCCCCCAAAAATGGGGGACTTTGAGCCGTCGTCCTGGCTTTGAACTTTGGAAATCTTTCCTTGGTCAAAGTCCCCCAGACTGGGGGATTTAGGGGGCTGAAGCCGCCTGAAACGAAGCGACAACGACTTGTGTGTACACGGTAGCCCACTCATCGGAGGATTTTAACCATGTTAAAGCTGACCTACACCGAAGCAGGATTGCACTTTGAGAGAGTCGTCTCAACGTCTCTAGAAGTGCTGGTCGCTCAACGGGTCATTCTGGCACTCCGCGCAGGACAACCTTTGCATATTGAACCTGGCAAAGCGTCTTTTTTGATGCCGATCGAGACTCCAGAACTGAGATATCTCGGAAAAGTGCTGAAAATGGAGGCGAGTGAGAGCATCGTCGTGACGGCGATCGATCACAACTATGTAGAAATCAGCCTCACCGGAAGCTGGCTCGCAGAGAGTGCCGAAGCCCATGCAGGCATGTTGGTGACAACCTTTTCTGAGCAAACTGAATTTCTTGTTTACAAGCTGTGGCAGGCTACTCAGTCACCCGTTTCCTTCTTGGCGTAATGGCTAAAAGGCAAGTTGGCGAATGCTGTTAGCTTCACAAATGCCCGCCGTTTGACGAAGCCAAAAACTCTATCGAATTTACGTTAGAGCAAATCGTTGAGCGATCGTCTCCTCATCTCAAAAAAGTTTGTAGTCTCTCTTGACGTTTTTGTATTATGTTTGTAGCATTAATGTAGTACGTCACTCAATTCTTGGAGAAACCCCATGCTTTTCTTTGTCAAACCACCGTCCTCCTGGTCAAGGCGTTCTGCTGAGATGCCAGACGACGATGACGAATTAAATCCACATTCGCAAGCACAAATCAAACGCGATCGACAACGCCAAAAACAAAGACTGCAAATGCTTCGTGACATTAGACAACAACACTCTCTAGAACGGCGTTCCTTTCTGTGAGTGGATTTCCGTTTTGGACACTAAAACCTATCTCATGGAGGATTATGTGCAACTCTTAGGGCAGATCGGTTTGTAGGGCAGCATCGGTTATGTTATTCCAGAGATATTCCTGGATTGATTAACAGTCGCTGCCTTCAAACATTATTAGCCATGTCTGAAATTACTTTGCAGCGATCAGCGGCTTTGCTGAGACAAACTTCTTCTGCCATCAGTGTCTTTGTCACATTGGTTGGGTTGGTTGTCCTGGTTGGCTGGTTGCTCAATATTGAAATCATTAAGTACGGTTTTATTGGCGACACCGTGACGATTAAGGCAAATACCGCGATCGCTCTGGTGGGGTCGGGGTTGTCTCTATGGCTGTTGCAACATCGACACCGAGCGAGTCGTTTTTTTGCTCAAGTGCTGGCCGCGAGTGTTGTGCTGGTTGGATTGTTGACGCTAGGTGAATATGTGTTTGGATGGGATTTGAACATTGATCAACCCCTATTTCGAGACAACACAACCAAAGCCGACTTTGCACCAGGCAGAATGGGATGGAATACGGCGCTGAGTTTTGTGTTAATTGGTGGAGCGCTGGGACTGGCTGGACAACGCCGCGATCGGTTTCAAATCGTCCAGGGGCTAACTTTAGTGGCGAGTCTGATCTCGTTGCAAACATTGGTTAGCTATTTGTATGAGGTGCAGTTATTTCAGGAATTCACAATCTATTCTCCTCGATCGCCTGCGGCAACAGCGGTTGTATTGATCGTGCTGTGTGTGGGCATTCTTTGTTTGCGTTTTGATCGAGGGCTGATGAGAATTGTAACTAGCAATCATCCTAGTGATATAACTACTCGATGGCTATTAGTTGCAGCGATTTTTGTTCCGTTAATTTTAGGTTGGTTGATCTTAAAAATTCAGAAAGAAGGCTACATCACGCCAGCATTTGCGATTTCGCTATTAGTCTTTAAAATCATTGTTGTATTTTCAATTCTGATCTGGTTAAAAACGGTATTTACTCATTGTATCGAGCGCGATCGCAGACAAATCACTACTGCGTTGCAGGAAAGCGTGGGGCAGTTTAATTTTGCCTTAGATGCTGCGGGATTGGGGCATTGGGACTGGAATTTGATCAGTGGTCAGATCATTAGCTCGGCGCAACAAGAACGGCTGTTTGGCCTCGTTCCGGGTCAGCACAGTCGCACCTACAAAACCTTTCTCAAACAGATCTACCCAGACGATCGGCGATCGGTGATTCAGACGCTTAAGCAGGCTCAACAAAACTATCACGACGAATTTAGAGTCGTCTGGCCAGATAAGAGTATTCATTGGCTGGCGGTTAAGGGGCAGATTTACCCCGACAAGATCGGGCGATCGGTAAGAATGAGTGGCGTTTGTATCGACGTTACTTTGAATAAACTAATGGAGGCAGAACAGCAGCAAATATTAGTTTTAGAACGACATGCCCGCGCTCAATCTGAGGCCGCCAACCGCATGAAAGACGAATTTTTGTTAGTGCTGTCTCACGAACTGCGAACGCCGATGAACTCGATTTTGGGATGGTCTCGCATTCTTCGCGGCCGTTCTGTTGAGGAAGCGAGACTGGCTCAAGGATTGGAGACGATCGAGCGCAATGCCAAAGTTCAGCTACAGATTGTCAATGATTTGCTGGATGTGTCTCAGATTGTTCAGGGAAGGCTGTCGCTTGATTTTAGTCCGGTGAGTCCAATCAGTGCGATCGAGGCGGCAGTTTCTACGATTCGTCCGATCGCGGAGGCAAAAAGTATTCAATTAGAGATGGTGTGCAATCCCATTGACGGCGTAGTGTTGGCAGATTTTACTCGACTCCAGCAGGTGATCTGGAACCTGTTAACCAATGCCATCAAGTTCACGCCAGTCGGGGGTTACGTCAAGATTTCTCTTGAACAGGTGGGCGGTTGGGTGCATCTCTATGTCAGTGACACTGGAAAGGGGATCAGCCCGCAGTTTCTCCCCTATGTGTTCGATCGCTTTCGTCAACAAGATAGCAGTACGACACGATCGTATGGCGGGCTGGGACTGGGACTCTCGATCGTGCGAAATTTAGTCGAACTTCACGGCGGAACGATTTCAGTTAAAAGTGCAGGTGATAATTTGGGAGCAACTTTTTTGGTCAAGCTACCGCTGCGATCGTCAGACTCCAATAACTTAGACCACCCAGGCAGCCTGGAGACCGTAAAGGGACTTGCAGACGCATAAAAACTCTATTTGCCACAAGCTCCTCTTTGCTAAATGGTGAACCAAAACTGAGAAATCGTCAGATCTGCAACTTTCCGGCGTGATTTCTATTGAGTGGTAATTTTGATGGTTTCTTTTGAGCAAGCGTTTGTTGATTTTATATGCGTCAAGTTAACATGAATTCGACGGAGTTTTTCGCTTCGTGATTCAGCAGTTTCGCCCCCCAACCCCCAATTCTGGGGGACTTTCGGATAGGATTTTTTGCTCAAAGTCCCCCAAACTTATGGGATTTAGGGGGCTGCCCGGAGTGACAACCGCAGCCAAAGATTTCATCGAATTCAGGTTAAGTGATTTCTAGGAGCGATCGCATAACTTATAAACTACTGAGTAGCTTTGATTAAAATCATTTTTAATTAAAATCATTTTTATTTGCAGTTCAAGGTTTCATCATTTAACGTTTTATAAACTAATCGCACAACCATGAATTTGTCAATTCAGTCTAGGCTTAGAAACGGATATGAGTGAACGGAAATAGATTAAGACCGTCCCTTATACTGCACTAATTCAGAACTTAATGTTCTTTATTTTTCATAGCAATCATGACGATCTCTCCCATTCTCAAAAGCACTACCCAAACGATTCTCCACCCTTTAGAGCCGCTCACGGTTGAAGAAGTTCAGACCGCCGTGACGATCGTTCGCACCCAACAAAACCTTGGCTCGTCCTTTCGGTTTCCGACAGTCGTGTTGCACGAGCCGCCCAAATCGGTTGTCCTTAACTATGTCGCGGGCGATCCGATTCAGCGATCGGCGTTTTTGATTTTGCTCGACAATCAGACGGGCGCGACCTATGAAGCAGTGGTTAGTCTCAGCGATCGCCAAGTCACCTCCTGGGAGCAAATTCCCGGTGTGCAGCCCAACATTATGGCGGATGAATTGGGCGAGTGTGAGGCCGTGGTCAAAGCTCATCCAGAGTTTCAGGCAGCGCTACAAAGACGGGGCATTACTGACCTTGATTTAGTCGTGGTTGACCCCTGGGCGATCGGCAATTTTGGTTTTGCAGAAGAAGTGGGGATTCGGCTTTCTCGCTGTTTGTGCTATCTGCGGGCAACGCCAAACGGTAATTTTTATGCGCGTCCAATTGATGGTCTAGTTCCCGTCGTTGACCTCAACAAAATGCAGGTTTTGAAGATAGAAGATCTGGGCATTCTTCCGGTGCCGCCAGAGGCGAGTGAGTATGCGCGATCGTTTATTCCCAAGTTTCGAGATGATATTAAACCGCTGCAAATTACGCAGCCAGAAGGGCCAAGTTTTGAGGTGAATGGACATCAGATTCGCTGGCAAAAATGGCAATTTCGGATTGGATTTACGCCTCGTGAAGGGTTAGTTCTCTACACAGTTGGCTATGAAGATCAAGGCAAACTTCGTCCGATTCTCTATCGAGCTTCGATGGCTGAAATGGTCGTTCCATATGGCGACCCACGGGTACAACACTTTCGTAAAAATGCCTTTGATCTGGGCGAACACGGGGTCGGAATGTTGGCAAATTCTCTCAAATTAGGGTGTGATTGTTTAGGCGAAATCCATTACTTTGATGCAGTGCTCACCAACAGTCGAGGAGAAGTCGCCATCACCGAAAATGCAGTTTGTCTACACGAAGAAGACTACGGCATTCTCTGGAAACATACCGACTGGAGACTTGAAGAATCTGAAGTGCGGCGATCGCGTCGTCTCGTGATTTCCTTCATCGCCACCGTGGACAATTACGAATACGGTTTTTTCTGGTATTTCTATCAAGATGGCACAATCCAATACGAAGTTAAGCTCACTGGAATTTTACTTTGTGCAACGCTAGGAGACACGCCAAAATATGGTACTTTAGTCGCTCCCCAACTCAATGCGCTCAACCATCAACACTTTTTTAGTATGCGATTGGATATGGACATTGATGGGCAAAATAACTCAGTTTACGAAGTCAACAGCCACGCTGAACCGATGGGAGAAACGAATCCCTACGGCAATGCTTTTTATGCAGAATCGACATTGCTAGAAACCGAACAAGCTGCACAGCGAATTGTTGATCCGTTGAGCGCCCGTTACTGGAAAATTACCAATCCCAATATCCAAAATCGATTAGGTCAAAACGTCGGCTACAAGCTGATTCCAGGTGAAAACGTGTTGCCCTTTGCCCATCCCGATTCGCCCATTCTCAAGCGGGCCGGTTTCATGACTAAACACCTCTGGGTCACGCCCTATCACGCTGACGAACTCTACTCCGCTGGCAAGTATCCCAACCAACATGCAGGCGGCGAAGGATTGCCCCAATGGACACAGGCAAATCGATCGCTCACCAACACCGATGTCGTCGTCTGGTACACTTTTGGTCACCATCACATTCCCCGACCCGAAGACTTTCCGGTGATGCCGACTGCTTACAGTGGTTTTATGCTCAAGCCGATCGGATTCTTTACGGCCAGTCCCGCGATGGATGTGCCGCCCTCTCCCTCAAACCACGGCTGCCACTCAGACTAAAACCCAAAAAAAAGGAGACAACTAACGGCAGGAAAGCAGTGAAACATTCCTATCATCAATGTCTCCAATCGGTCTGCATCCCGTGACGGACGCAAGAGAGTGATTAGCTGTTGACTGTTGTTCTTAAAAGATGGCGATCAAATTTCAGCTACCCGCTGTCGATCGCCTGATCCCTTTCAGAACACTTCCACGATAAGCGCCCCCCTCAACAAACTCCATTACCCCCAAGGGTACGATTTCCCAGCCAAAAAACTTCTAGCGTTGTGAATTAGGGGATGAATTGCCCCAAAGCGGAGGGAAGCCCAGTGCTCAAAGTCCCCCAATTTTGGGGGATTTAGGGGGCGAAAAGATTGACACTTCTCACAGATTCATCCCTCCAATCAGCAACGCCAAACTTCTTCATCCCTCATCCCTCATCCCTCATCCCTCATCCCTCCCTCCCATCTACCTCCAGAGAGTGACGAAATGAGTGAGCATGTGAAGAAGACTTAAGCCAGGTGTGAGTGAAACTCAGAATCCGACGGCTAATTTAATTTCCCAAGAATACGATAAGGATGTCTCAATATGGCTGATTCGACTCAAACGGTTGATTTAGATTCTACGATCGCCGCCCTACAAGGTGGATTGACTTCTCTCCCTCCCGAAGCGGCTGTGGGTGCGATCGAAAGTTGGCAACAACAGCTACAAGGAACCGAGATCGCTGAAACTCTTGGCGAACTCAAACAAGCCCTGACGGCGGGTGGTGGTTCCTCGATCGGTGAAATCCTGGCTGATCTCGGTTCTCAGACTTCATCAGCAGCCGGAAGTGCCAGCGGAGATGCAGCGTCTAAACTTCAACAACTTGGACAACTATTGTCTCAGGCCGGAAGTTCTATTTCATAGTTTTAGTGATGTTGAGTTGATAACTTTGGCATTACTTGAAGTATTTCTTTAAGGTTGAAGGCAGCGATCGGTTTGCTTAGGTTTGGCAGGCGATCGCTGCTTTCTAGCAGCCACAAAATTAACGTTTGCTTGGTGAATTCTTTCGCTTTGGTGCTCAAATCTTCTGCCCCCAAGCTGCTAATTTGAGGGGCTTTTAGAAAAGCGTTTCGCTTGGAGCTTGCGGATAGACGATAACAGAGAAGTCTCTTATTGAACCCCGAAGATTTAGTACAGAAAAATTGCACCCGTACTTTCGACTCTCATGGTTGTTGCATCAGCGCTCAAATCGGTTGTGGTGTCTAGGGTGACTTCGAGAGACTCTTTGGCGTTACTCATTGGAGTGGGAGTAACTTTTAATAAGCCTGCATCTTGACGATCAAGCGTCAGCGTAACGGGAGTTCTCAATTTTTGCAGCAGCACTGTTGAACGCCCTGCCAAAGTCCGAGGTTTGGTGTCTCCAATGACCTGATAGCTGATGGTCGCATAGGTGTTGTTCTTTAAAAGGACAGTCACTCGATCGCTCGTCAGGGCAATTCTTGCTTGAGGAATAAACTGCTGCTCTGGAGAAGGCGTTGTCAGACTGGGATCTGGCTTCTGACTAGCTGGATTTGTAGGTGCTGATAGAGAAGGCCCGATCCCCTGCGAATAACTCAGCAAGATCGCTCCCATCAGCAGCACGCTTCTGCCTAGCCCCCGCAATGAGGATCGAGTGATTTGAGTAAACATCATGACCTCTTCGATAAAATCGTTAAAAACAGCATCATCCTGGCGGAGTTTATTAAACTCTACCTCTATCGCATGACACTGTGTAGGCGGGATGAGTGCCCTTCTCCCAGCGCTACTTTTAACGAAAAGTCAGAACAAATCGGGCTTGTCTAGGAAGATGGCTCACAGATTTCTTCGGTCGCCAACGGCTGGATCAATTCTGCGGCCAGATCGACCAGAGCATCTCGCCGAAACCGAACCACTCGTGAAGATGAACTTTGATGATGTCCAGTGGTCGAAACCGACAAATTGATATTGGTGAGATCAGATTCAATGTGTTTGACCTTGCAGATCTGCATTTTGTTATTGCAGTAAGCAACAATGCGATCGCCTGTTTGGATGTCCGACGCTTGAATTTTCAATTGCAACTCAGCCTCATCAAAGGGATTTAATTTGTTTTGCGATATCAGGTTGGGTAGGCTTGAGAGAAATCACAGACTGCCCCGAAGCCCGATATCTTACTTTTTCTACTCAAGGTATTGTTAGAATACCACAGAAATTCAATTCCGTCTCTACCAAACCCTAGATTCTTTGTCAATGGTGAATTGTACTCAATTATTAGCTATCACCGAAAATTGGGAAAGAGTAGACAAAATCGCCAATCTGAGTACTCAAAAGCTGACGATAGTCTCTTCGACAAATCGTGATAGAGATCACCTTATAGTGTGACTGGGATCGCTAAAAGTATTGGCACCGCCAGACATACTGTAAAGGACTCAACTTTAGCCGAGTCATCAACAGGGAACACACGACTGGCCGACAGATTTCTTACGAAGACTGTCGGTTTTTTATTGCTTAGTAGCGTTGGTCACTAGTTAAGATTAAAAATCTAGTGGCTTGTCAAAAGGGCGACGTTAGATAGACGTTAGATATTGGACAGGGGACGTTGAACTTCAGACTTTGATTTTTGAGCTAGAGTCTCAGGTCTAAAGTCCAGCCCTCTAAAGGTCATTTGAGCGCTTTTTAATATTTGTTGTCATCCCTGTCA
>NZ_JBJPHS010000022.1:0-77225 GCF_052939495.1 Phormidesmis sp. 146-12
GGGGGCAGAAGCGCTGAAGAACGAAGCAAAAAAACCTCATCGAATTCACGTTAACCAAATGGCTAGGTATTCAGGCAGGAAGCCTATTGTATTAGTTGGATCAAACATCGTTCAGGGAAAAGGCTTAGGAATTATCAGTTTGTAATCCTTGAAATCCTAAATCTCCCTGCACAGCCACTTTATCCGGGATATATTGCCTACCAGGTCTTCTGAAAGGATTAGTCATCGTAAAGTAACCTTGATCATATTTCTACGATCAAGTAAACATAATTGTAAAAGTGGGTTAGATCATCTAAGCTGCTGTAGAGATAAAGCCGTGAAAAAATTATGGAGTCTAAGGATCTCATTGAATCGACAAAGCAATCAGCAAGTGTAAAACTCAAAAATAAACCTTTCGCGAATCAGCAAACGGCTCTGCAAAAAATCTTGTGGGCAGCTCGAACTCGGATTTTGCTCTGGTATGTTGCGATTTTGGTCTTCATTTTTCTCGCTTCGATTCCAGCATTTCGGCAACTTCTGTCTGCTCAAATTGACCAACGGGTGCGTCAAGATTTGAGTGAAAAAGTGGATGTTTTCAAAAGTTTAATGAGTGGAGAATTGCTGGATGAAGGAATTGTCGAATTAGATGATCCAGAGCTTGCACGACAAGATCAGCGATTCAAACAACCTTATTCTAAAGAGGAGTTGGCTGACTTTTTTGATGCTTACTTAATCCGTCAAATTCCTGAAGATGACATCTATATTCTTACTTTTGTAGATGGCGAATTCTACAAATCTAGTCCAAGGGCAAGACCTGAAATTCTCAAACGCGATTCAGTTTTGATGCAACGCTGGGCGCAGCAAACTCAACCTGCTCAAGGCAAACATTTCACAAATGATGCGGCGATCGGAGATGTCCTTTACATTCTTGAACCTGTGAAAGTAGGCGGGAAAAGTCTGGGAGTACTCGTGGTTGCACATACGACTGCGGGAGAGCAAGCAGAAGCGATCGAAGCCGTTGGAGTCGTCATCAAGGTCATCGCAGGCGTGCTTTTGATTGCATTGGTTTTAGCTTGGTTTGCATCGGGGCGGGTGCTAGCTCCTTTACGATCGCTGAGTGATGCAACTCGTTTGATTGGTGAGGCAGACCTCAATCAACGGCTAGAAGTGCAGGGAACGGGGCAGCTTGCAGACTTGGGACATTCTTTCAATGAAATGATGGATCGACTGGAATCGGCGTTTATAAGCCAGCGAAATTTTATTAATGATGCTGGGCATGAGCTACGAACGCCAATCACGATCATTCAAGGGCATCTAGAACTGATGGGAGATGATCCGATCGAGCAACAAGAAACATTGACGATCGTGATGGATGAGTTGGAGCGAATGACTCGGTTTGTCAATGACTTAATTTTGCTGGCTAAGTCAGAGCATCCTGATTTTTTGCAGCCTGAAACCGTTGAGTTAGCGCCATTTGCTGAAGAACTGTTGGTAAAGGCGCAAGCATTAGCGGATCGGAGATGGATGCTGGAAGGCACAGTAAAGGGTCAAGGCTTTTTCGATCGACAGCGAATCACTCAGTCAGTGATGAATCTGGCACAGAACGCCACACAATTTACACAGGTTGGTGAGACGATCTCAATTGGCTTGGCGATCAGTAAAGGAAAGCTCCATTTCTGGGTGCGCGATACGGGTGAGGGGATTGCTCCCCATGATCAACCTCGCATCTTTGATCGATTTGCGCGGGCTGCAAATAGTCGGCGACGATCAGAAGGGGCTGGATTGGGGTTGTCGATCGTAAAATCAATTGTAGAGGCACATGGGGGAGAAGTATCGGTTCGTAGCCAGATTGGTCAGGGTTCGACTTTTTCGATCGTGATTCCGCTTCAAGTCAGGAGTAAGGAGCAATGATGCAAATTCTGATTGCAGAAGATGAGCCAAGAATTGCCGCATTTGTTGAGAAAGGTCTGCGCTCAAATGGCTTTACAACGACGATCGCGACGACTGGGAGTGATGTCCTCAGTATGGTTATGGGCAACGAATTTGATTTGTTGATTTTGGATCTGGGGTTGCCTGAGAAAGATGGATTAGAAGTACTAGAAGAACTGCGGGGTCAGGGTTCTCAGATTCCAATCGTGATTTTGACAGCGCGAGATGACATTCAGGATAAAATCTCAGGGCTGGAAGGTGGCGCAGATGACTATATGACGAAGCCTTTCCGATTTGAAGAGCTACTCGCAAGAGTTCGATTGAGATTGCGAACCCAGTCAACTATACCTGTTCAAGAAGAACTAATGTTGAGCGCGGGGGATGTGGTGTTAAATCTGCGGACTCGTAAAGCAACGGTAGGAAATAAAACGATCGAACTACCTGCACGTGAGTTTACTTTAGCAGAGATGTTCTTTCGCCATCCGGGTCAGGTTTTGAGCCGTCAGCAGTTGCTCGATCGAGTTTGGGGGTATGACTATGATCCAGGGTCGAATGTCGTTGATGTCTACGTCGGCTATTTACGTAGAAAGCTAGGCAGTACATTGTTGGAGACTGTCCGAGGAATGGGCTACAGACTAAAATTATGAGAATTTTCTCATCTAGATTTCATCTTATTCTTATCTAAAGTTTTCATAGTGTGGCCTGCGGTTAAGTGACAGATAGCTGAGAGGTGCTAACTTATAGGTCAAGGTTTTCTTAACCTTTGGAGCCTGTGTCGTACCTTAGAATTGGCTTGTCTTCTGGTGGGTACGACCTCATACTACATGTGTCAGAATGTGTCAGATTTTGATTGCTGAAGACGAAGCGCGGCTTGCTGCGTTCATTGAAAAAGGGCTGAGAAGAAAAGGGTTTATGACTGCGATCGCTCAAGATGGATTGCAAACGATTGAAATAATACAAGCTCAGAAAATCGATTTGCTGCTCTTGGATTTGGGATTGCCATTGATGGATGGTATGACTGTTTTACAGGAGCTTCGGGATCAAGGAGCGAAGATTCCAATTATTGTCGTCACTGCGCGAGCAGATGAACGTGAAAAGCTAGCAGCGTTACAAGCCGGGGCGAATGAGTTTATTACTAAGCCGTTTCGCTTTAACGATTTGCTGGCAACTGTTCAGTCTTGTCTAAATCTCAGTTAACAGAAATCACAGATCAGCTTTTTCGTTTAAACAATACTAACGTTGCTAAAGTTGTGTATAATTTGATCGACATGACAGTTCAAAAAAGTAAAAGCACTCATGCGGCATTTGTGCGAGCTTCAGGATTCCAGCGTTGAGATGCTTGAGTTTTGGGGTGCGATCGTAACTTGAACTGCTGATCCTCTATTCATATTAGTAGCGTCTCTTTTAGGGCAACGTCTAAGCTGCTCTAGTTTAAGATGTCTAGATTTTAGGAGCTATGAAAAGACGTTCCAATCATGAAATTAGCCCAGCAATTTGGCAATCAATCACATTACACCAGTTACAGGTTTTTGAAGTAGCTGCGCGGCATCGGAGCTTTACTCGTGCTGCGGAAGAGTTAAATCTCAGACAGCCAACAATATCCATACAAATCAAGCATCTGTCTAATTTGATTGGTTCTCCACTATTTGAAAATATTGGAAAACGAATGTATTTAACAGATGTCGGGAAACTACTATTTAAGACTTGTCAGGAAATCTTTGTCCGGATTGAACAATCAAAGATTAACCTGCTGGAATTGAAAGGGCTGAATCATGGTAGGTTACAAGTTGCTGCAACTCCATCTTCACAGTATTGTCTCGCTAAATTGCTGCAACCATTTTGCCAAGATTATCCAGGAATTCATATTTCACTTAGTTGGTTCAGCCACAAGGCTGTTCTCGATCGAATGAATGCAGATCTTGACGATCTCTACATCATGAGTCGGCTACCTGTCTATCAACGAGAGATTGAAGCCCGATCGTTTTTGCAGAACCCGCTGGTGGTCATCGCTCCACGGCAGCATCCACTGGCTCAGAAACAGAGCATTACGCTTCAGAATTTAGCACGTGAGTTTTTTGTGATGCGGGAGCCGGATTCTGCGACTCGGAGAGCGGCTGAGAGCCTCTTTGAGCAGTATGATATTCCGATGCGAGTGAAGTTAGAAATGAGCAATAATGAGGCGATTAAACAGGCAGTGAGAGGTGGGTTTGGGTTAGCTGTCATGTCATTGCATAGTCTGAGCGAGTTTGAGCTAGATCATCATTTTGTGGTACTTGATGTGGAGAACTTTCCAATTGTGCAGGAGTGGTTTTTAGTTTTTCGTAAAGATAAAGTGCTTTCAACTTCCGCAAGGACGTTTGTTGATTTTTTGCTAGAGAAAAGCTCAGGATACTTTCGGGTTTAGGTGTTTCTTAAGTTTGGCTACTGTTGTAAGCGATCGCTGCGTTTTAGACAGCTTGCTGCTCCCCAAACTTCCCAGAATCGAGGTATGGAGAGCGAACTTTGAATAACCCGTATTGCGATCGAGCGACAGACTGCTGTCAATCAGAATGTGAAGGTTGTCCGAATCGTACCAATGACTAAATCCTGATTCCGCTGGTCATGATTGGGAGCCGTCAGCCAAATCACGCCTGGAGTAATGCTGAGATTGTCATTCACTCGGTATTGATAGAATGCCGTCAAATGCAAGGAAGTATCGCGATCGCGTCCTACTCCCGTTGCAGCCGTCACTGCACCATCAATCTGGGTTAGTTTGGGTTCCATACCAATGACTAAACCTGCAAGATTGCCTTTCTTACCCAAATCGGGAAACCCTAATGTCACTGCCCAGTTCCAAATATTGGCATCTCCTAACCTCAATACTCGCGCTCCTGTATAGCCAACCCAGCCATTGATGATAAACGCCGAACTCGGTCGAAAAGAAGCTTGTACCCCAAACGAATTGGTGACAACTGCGCGACCTGTTGCCGTAAATAAGTTCGCATTCAGGCTGCCTGCACTGCCCTCAGTCGTATAGTCAGTGTTGTAGGCATGGATATAAGTCAAGCCAAACCCCAGCGCTTCAGAAGGCTCGAAAGTTAATTGTGCGATCGCACCATAAGACCCATTAAACAGACCATTATTATCGGTCGGATCTGAGGCATCACCCGCAAGATAACCCACACTCAACTCTAGTGCATCACTAAATTCATGCGTGACACCGACACCCGCACCTTCTAACAGATAATAAATTGGGTTGCGAGTTCCAAATTTAGAAATTGAACCACTGCTATCTCCGTCAAAGAAAGGATTGATCGATTCAGCAAACTCTTCTGCTTCTCCCTCATTTGCCGCAATGAAAACCGTCGTTTTCTCGCCCAGTGGAAACTCATAGGAGATTTATTATCAGTAATAGTTGGTCAGCCAACTATTTTGGCTGCTCTTTTTGACAGATTTGGGATTTATTACTACTCACATTTTATTGCTTACGGCAGGACTAAAGGATCGGTATACTATTCCTGATATTCAGCTTTATTTAATTGAGAAAGACAGAGGGTTTCCTAAATTTTTCTAGTATATGAAAGAGTGTTGGTTGTTTGCTTCTACTGGGGTTTATTACTTTCAAACAGCGCTTATGGCTTTACTCAAGTTAGATGCTGCTATTCTTCTACCTTCTAGTAGACGATGCCTTCAGTAGATTATTAAGACACAAGTGAAGAAAACTTAAGAATCCTTTCATGAGACTTTTCTCATGCAGCCTTCACTTTAGTCTTAGCAAAAACTAAGATGCTGTATATTAGCGCAACCGAAGCGCTGTTGACTGAATGGCTGTTGAGCTGAAAGGCTCTGAGTTTTTCTAAGAGAGGTTTCCAATGCGAGTTTGTGTAATCGGAACCGGATATGTTGGCTTAGTCACAGGAGCGTGTCTTGCTCAAATTGGTCATGATGTAGTCTGTATCGATAATAATGCTGCAAAGGTTGAGCAGATGCAAGCTGGTATTGCCCCAATCTTTGAGCCTGGACTTAAAGAGATTATGCAGGCTGCAATGCAAGCAGGCAAGCTGCAGTTTTCAACGGATTTGAGTCAGGGTGTCGCACATGGCGAAGTGCTATTTATCGCAGTCGGTACACCTGCTTTACCGAATGGAGAGAGTGATACTCGATATGTAGAAGCAGTTGCCCGTGGAATCGGACAGCACCTGAATGGTGGATATAAAGTCATTGTGAATAAGTCTACTGTTCCCATTGGGTCAGGAGATTGGGTGCGTCGAATTGTGATGGATGGTGTAGCAGAGCGACAGCAGCAAATTACAGGGTTTGATGTTGTCAGTAATCCTGAATTTCTACGAGAAGGTTCAGCCGTCTATGATACGTTTAATCCCGATCGCATTGTGCTGGGGAGTGATAGTGAGCAAGCGATCGAGAAAATGAAGGCACTCTACCAGCCTTTAATGGATCGTACCTTTGCTCAAGATCCGACATTGCCGCCTGTTCCCGTCGTGGTTACTGATCTCACTTCGGCTGAGATGATTAAGTATGCGGCGAATGCGTTTCTAGCAACGAAGATCAGCTTTATTAATGAAGTTGCGAATATCTGCGATCGAGTGGGTGCAGATGTCACTCAAGTTGCTCACGGCATTGGATTAGACTCTCGAATTGGAAGTAAATTTCTCCAAGCTGGCATCGGATGGGGAGGTTCTTGTTTTCCGAAAGATGTTGCTGCTTTGATTCATACTGCAAACGATTATGGATACAAGACAGAACTGCTTAATGCTGCGGTGGAGGCGAATCAGAGTCAAAAACTAATTGTTGTTGAAAAGCTCCAGCAAGTTCTCAAGATCCTCAAAGGTAAAACGATCGGCTTACTCGGCTTAACATTCAAACCCGATACTGATGACCTGCGAGATGCTCCTGCGCTGGAAATCATTGCTGCGTTGACTCGTTTGGGTGCGAAAGTCAAAGCTTATGACCCGATTGTTTCTGAATTAGATCATGCTGACTTAGCTGAAACTCCTGAACAACTTGCTGAGGGCTGTGATGCACTGGTTCTCGTCACCGACTGGAAAGAATTCCGCGATTTAGATTATGCTGCGCTTGCTCAAAAAATGGCATTTGCATTGATCATTGATGGACGAACCTTTTTAGATCCCGCTCAGATCACTGAAGCAGGCTTTGCTTATATTGGGATTGGTCGCCCAAATCGAGGCTTCCTAACCCCTAAGATTGCTACACCTCAAATGAGTACGATCGCTTAGATTGTAGGTTCCGCATCTACAAAGCAGAATTTACTAGATATTCTCCAACAATTTGAAGAAGGTTTGTCATCTTTTCGCTTTGACCCTTCACCCCACCCTTTCTTATGAAATTGCTGGTTTACTCCCACGACGCTTTCGGCTTGGGCAATATTCGTAGAATGTTAGCGATTTGCGAATATTTGCTCCAAACGATTCCTAATTTGTCTATTTTGCTTCTGTCGGGTTCTCCGATGATGCAAGGGTTCAGAATTTCCAACAACTTAGATTACATCAAACTCCCCTGTCTCAATCGTGGGACTACTGGCAAGATTGCGACCAAATTTCTAGGAATGGATGCAGACGAAACCGTGAAACTGCGATCGAAGCTGATCCGTTCTGCGGCTGCCAGTTTCAAACCAGACATGGTTTTAGTTGATAAGAAGCCCTACGGCATTCAAAATGAGCTAATGCCAACGCTGACCTACCTCAAGACCGTTCAGCCAGAAACAAAGATGGTTTTGCTGCTCCGTGATATTCTAGATGCCCCTGAAGTGACGATCGCAGAATGGCAGAAGCATGGATTTGAGCAGACGGTTGAAGAATTTTACGATCGCTTATTGATTGTTGGAACCCCTGAAATTTTTGATTTCTGCGACGCTTATCAACTTCCGTCTCATATTGCTTACAAAGCGAGATACTGCGGTTATTTACGTCGTCCGCAAGGGTGTAAATCTGAAGCAGAAGTTCGTCAAGAACTCGCACTAGCAGATTCTGATCGGCTCGTCGTAGTAACACCTGGCGGGGGAGAAGATGGCTATCCGATGGTTGATGCCTTTCTACAAGGAGTTTCTACTTCAACTTTCAAGAGCTTGGTCATTTGCGGCCCAGAAATGCCAATTCAGCAAAGGCAAGCACTCTACCAAACCGCAGCACATCTACCTCAAGTCGAAATGCGTGAGTTTAGCGACGACTTGATGAGTTACTTAGGGGCAGCAGATATCGTTGTCTCAATGGGCGGGTATAACACGATTTGCGAAGTGCTAACCGCAGGAAAACGGGCAGTGATTGTCCCCAGGGTGAAGCCTTCGCAGGAGCAAATTATTCGGACAAATTGTATGGCGAGGTTTGGCTTTTTTAGCGCGATCGAACCTAGCCAACTCAGTCCACAGACGCTATTCCAGGCAGTCCAATGGCAAATGGATCAAGTCAATCATCCACTTCCTCAGATTGATCTCAATGGGCTGTCCAGAATTGCTCATCATCTTTCTAGCTTGATGAAAGTCGATCCTAGAGATTCCGTTAAACAAAAACCCTATGCGATTCGTTAAGGAGAAATGTTCATGCCACGGTTAATGTTTTACTGTCAGCACATTCTAGGAATGGGGCATCTTGTCCGCAGTATGGAGATTGTGCGTGGATTAATACCAGATTTTCAGGTTTGTTTTATCAATGGTGGAGAGATTGTAGAAGGCTTCGAGATTCCCGCTGGGATTGAGGTTGTCAATCTCCCTGCAATTAAAACTGATTCAGAATTTCAGGAACTTCAAGTTGTAAATTCAGCCTACACGCTAGAAGAAGTGAAAGATATGCGATGTGCGGAGCTATTGGAAGCCTTCGATCGCTTTCAGCCTGATGTTTTGATGGTTGAGCTGTTTCCCTTTGGACGACGCAGATTTTCCTTTGAATTGATTCCACTGCTAGAACGGGCGAAAACTCGTGGCGCAAAAGCTGTTTGTAGCTTAAGAGATATTGTCGTGACAAAAAGCGATCGCACAAAGCACGAAGAGAAAGTCTGCAAGTTGATGAATCAGTACTTTGATCTACTCCTTGTCCACGGCGATCCGCAGTTTCAACCCTTAGAGGAAACCTTCTCTAGAGTGACAGACCTGACCTGTGAGGTAAAATTTACAGGCTATGTTGTTCAACCTCAACCGGAGCCAGTTGCAGAGCTTCCAAATGTAAATCCTGACAGGCCTCTCATCCTAGTCAGTGTGGGGGGTGGAAGATTTGGGCATGAGCTTCTTGATTGTGTCGTGGAGACAGCTCCTATTTTGAAGCATCAACTGCCGCATCAGATACAAGTGTTCACAGGCCCATTTATGCCAGAGTGGAAACTGCTTGAACTGCAATCAAACGCAGCAACTTCTTCTAATATTCGTATCGATCGCTATACGCCAAGCCTCTTGAGCTATATGCAAAAAGCAGATTTGTCGATTAGCATGTCTGGTTACAATACAACGATGAATGTGTTGACAACAGGAGTGCGTTCTCTGCTGTTACCGTTTACAGGAAATGACGACCAGGAACAACGCATTCGAGCAGAGAAATTAGCTCATTTGGGAGTTGTTGAAGTCATTCAACCCAGCGATTTAGAGCCGAACCAATTCGCGAAAAAGATTGTTTTCTACCTGCAACAGCAACCAACTCGATTGAAATTTGATTGTGCAGGTGTTGAGAAAACCGCAATGCAATTGAAGCAATTTTTGCGGCAGCAGCAGCAAAGTAGTGTGGAGGTAGTGAAAGCATGAAAGTTTGTATCACGACGTTAGAGTTTCCGCCGGATGTGGGTGGTGTGAGTGAATCGGTTCATCGAATTTCTAAGATGCTGACAGCAGAATCTAAGATGCTGACAGCAGGAGGCTATGAAGTCCATGTTGCTGTGTTTCGGGCAAGCCATCGTGCAACGAAAGACGGTAGCCGCAGACGGGCCAGTTGCGCGACAACATTACAAGATGGAATTCACGTTCATCGAATTCAGAATGCTGTACGAGCTGATGTGGTTGAGATTCAAGACTTTTACAGTGATGTTTACTTCTACTTGAAGCAACTACACCAAGCGCATCATTTTGACTTATTCCATACGTTTTTCATAACTGAAACGGGATACGTCACGACGATGCTGGCCCGCGAAAGTAACATTCCTGTGATCAACAGTGTGCGTGGAAGCGATTTGCACAAACATATCTTTAGTGCAAAGTATCATGCTCCGCTGAGTTGGGTTTTGGAGAATGCAGATTGGAATACCTTTGTCAGTCGCGATTTGCAGCACCGAGCAGAAGTGATGGTTCTGAGCATTACTCATAAGTCCTCTGCCTTCTGGAATTCAATTGTTCCCGTTGAATTTACAGACTTACCAGTGCCGAGCTTAGGTTCTGAGCTATCAGGTTTAGTCATTGGTTCAGTGGGCCGGTTGCGCGATAAGAAAGGGATTGAATTTTTACTAGATGCCTGTGAGCAGATCGGTGATGAAATTGATTTAACTTTGCTGCTCATTGGTGATTTTGTTGAGAAAGAGCGTGCCTACTGGGAGCAAGAGTTGAAGCGATCGAGTCTTGGCGATCGCTTAAAGATTACAGGCATCGTCAGCCGCGCAGAAGCTCTTGCTTATTTACCGCTCTTAGACATCTATGTGATTCCGTCGCTGAATGATGGTTGTCCGAATGCACTCCTTGAAGCAATGTGTGCGGGTTGCCCAATTATCGGAAGTAATGTCGATGCGATCGGTGAAATTTTAGAGCAGCAGGTCAATGGATTAGTGGTGAATCCTGGCAGTACCAAAGCCCTCGCAGATGCGATTCGCTATCTTACCAAAGAGCCAGAACTGAGAAAATCGCTCGGAAAAGCGGCTCGTAAAACAGTGATTGAAAAGCTTGCTCCAGAGGTTGAATACCAGAATTGGATGAGCGTTTATCAAACTGTATTAGGAGAAAACCGCGATCGTATCTCAGAGTTCAATGTTCAAGATCTAGCACTGCAAGTCTAGCTTCTGTAGCGCATTATTTACTACAGCAACCCGTACAGATCCTCAATTCGATAGATATCGCCCCCAAGATACTCGACCCTTACAATCTAAAGTTCAACTCAGGAGTTCTATCATGTCTACCCCAAGAGTAACCCTCGTCGTTTCTCCTCGTGAACAATTTAGCTACACTTGCGAATCTCTCGAAAGCATTTTGGAGCATACAACCGTTCCTTATTCGCTAATTTACGTTGATGGTGGTTCCCCTAAACCAATTCAGCGATATTTAGAGAGCAAATCGCAAGAGCAGGGCTTTCAATTGATTCGCACCGAGCAATTTCTAGCTCCGAATCAAGCTCGAAATCTAGCACTTCCCCACGTCGATACGGAGTACGTGCTGTTTGTTGATAATGATGTGGTTGTGAGTCCAAATTGGCTAGAAAAGCTGATTGCTTGTGCAGACGAAACTGAAGCTACGATCGTCTGTCCACTCACCTGCATTGGTAAACCTCTCGGAAAAACAATTCACCTTGCGGGCGGAGAGGCACACATCTACACTGAAACGCAGAAAGACGGCACGATCAAGCGTAAGGTGCATGAGAAGCATTACTTTGTGAATCGTCCCGTTGCAGAGGTTCAAGAAAAGCTGATTCGTCAGCAATGCGAGTTTGCAGAATTTCACTGTATGTTAGTTCGGACTAGCATCTTTGAGAAAATTGGGCCACTGGACGAAGCGCTACTCAGCACCCGCGAACATATTGACTTCTGCATGACCGTAGCGAATGCAGGTGGGACTGTTTTCTGTGAACCTGAATCAGTCGTGACTTATGTTCCTGACTTGAAGAAATTCGATTTAACAGAACTTGCTTTTTTCATGTTGCGCTGGAGTGATGCTTGGGAAATTGCCAGTCTAGAGCATTTTTCTAAAAAGTGGGATCTGACGACCAATGATAGGTATTTCAAGAAGCGATACGATCGCATGGGACATCGCCGCTATCAAGGTCTCTTACGTCCTCTAGTTCGTCAAGTTTCGCTTGGTCAAAGTAATCCACAGCTTGAAAAAGCGCTAATTCCGATCGAACGAACTATCAATCGACTGATTAGCGATCGTTACAAGAACCCTGTTCAGTAATGTTCCATTTCTCTTGTAAACCCGTTTGGATAGTAGGCAAACGATGAAGAAGGACGCACCCAAAAACTTCAAAACCGTAATGCCAGGAGTCAGCCGAATTCTGAAGCAGTTTGCACCTCAAATTAGCAAGCAAAAGCCTCTTTTACTCATGTCTTTTGCAGGGCTGATGACAGAGATTGTGCTACATTTGCTCGAACCTTTTCCACTCAAGCTGATTTTTGACTACATTCTACTTCCAGGCGCAACAACTCGCCCTTTCCCGATTCCCTTTCTAGTAGGGCTGAATCCTTTTCTGCTCTTAACAATTCTGACTGTAGGATTAATTGCAATTTCTGCGCTTCGTGCGATCGCTGCTTACTTCAGCATTGTAGGGATGTCACTTGCCGCAACGCATATCTTGACCGAAGTTCGATTCGAGTTATATAGCCATCTCCAGCATTTATCGCTGGCGTATCATCACAAAAGCCATAGTGGTGATCTCATCACTCGTGTGACATCAGATATCGGGCGTTTGAGAGAAGTTACAGTGATGGCAGTGATGCCGCTCATAGCTCATTCCTTGACGCTAGTTGGCATGATTGGTGTGATGGTTTGGATGAATTGGGAACTAGCCTTAATTGCGATCGCGCTTTTCCCAATTTTCTTCTTTGCGACCCTGCGCCTGACTCGTCGAATTAAAGGCGTTGTCAAAACTCAGCGCAAACGAGAAGGAGAAATGGCAGCAACGGTTGCAGAATCGATCGGAGCAATTAAAGTCGTACAGACTCTTTCTTTGCATCAGATGTTGGAAGAGACATTCTCAGAATATAGCTCTCAGAGTTTGCAAGATAGTGCTAAAGCACAAAAAATATCAGCCGGATTAGAGCGCTTAATTGAGCTACTGGTTGGGTTAATGACGGCTCTGATTCTCTGGCGAGGGGCGCTGCTTGTTTACTCAAAAGTGCTAACAACTGGCGACTTACTGATCTTCATCAACTATGTTCGCATTGCTTTCAAACCGATGCGCCAAGTTGCTAAGTATATCGGACTGTTGGCGAAAGCGACTGCATCCGGTGAGCGCGTATTAGATGTATTGGACGAAGTGCCTGATGTTCGAGATACAAGAGGTGCGATCGCGGCTCCTGCCTTTCAGGGTTCAGTGCGCTTTGAGAATGTATCTTTCGCTTACGAGAACGACGATCGCGGTATTCTCAGACAGATGAGCTTTGAAGTAAAACCTGGGCAGAAAGTTGCCTTAGTTGGAGCTTCTGGCGGAGGAAAGTCAACGATTGTTAGTTTGCTCTTACGCCTCTATGACCCGTTGGAAGGTCGAATTTTAGTTGACGGGCATGACTTGCGAGAATACAAGCTCGATTCTTTTAGACAACGGGTGAGTGTCGTGCTGCAAGATAGTGTTCTGTTTGCAACAACCGTGCGAGACAACATTGCTTACGGCTATCTCAATGCAACAGATTCAGCGATCGAAGCTGCGGCAAAACTTGCGAATGCACATGACTTTATTCTGCGTCTGCCGAAAGGGTATGACACACAGTTGAGTGAGCGCGGATCAACGCTTTCAGGAGGACAACGGCAACGAATTGCGATCGCAAGAGCCGCGATTCGTCATGCTCCGATTGTTGTGCTAGATGAACCCACTACAGGGTTAGACCAAGAGAATGAGCACGCCGTCACAGAAGCATTAAACCGCCTAGTTGAAGGTAGAACTGCATTCTGGGTGTCGCACAATCTCAAGGCAATTCGTCATGCTGATTTGATTTTGTACATTGAAGGAGGCACGATCGCAGAACAAGGAACACATGACGAACTAATGCAGTTGGGCGGGCGGTATGCAGCAATATACGCACTACAAACTGCAATAAATTCAGATGCTCGTGCAGTTGAGGTGTAACATGGCAACACGATTCATTTTAGTTCGGCATGGGCAAAGTACTTACAATGCTGAAAAACGCTATCAAGGATGCTGCGATAAGTCTGTATTGACGGAAGCTGGATTGATGATGGCACAGCAGACAAGAGATTTGCTGAAACATACTAAAATTCATGCCGCTTATAGTAGCCCTCTACAAAGAACTCAGCAAACAGCGATCGCAATTCTGCAAAATTCCAGGCTAGAACTGAACTGTCACGATCATTTGAAAGAAATTGCGATGCCAACTTGGGAAGGATTACCCTTTCAATATGTGCGACAACACTTTGCAGAGGATTATCAATGCTGGAAAGAGCGACCGCATGAATTTCAAATGCAACTTGCTGAAGCAGAAAGCTCAGTTGCAACACTCACAGAGCCTTGCTTTCCAGTTTTAGACTTGTATGTGCAAGCCCAACAATTTTGGAAAGAGGTGATTCCGCGCCACATTGATGAAACGATTTTGATCATCAGTCACGGTGGAACGATTCGAGCTTTGATCGGAACGGCGATCGGGATAGGATGTCAAACTTTTCACACCTTACAGCAATCGAACTGTGGGGTGAGCGTGCTAGAGTTTCCACAGGGCTTAGAGCAGCCTGCAACGTTGCGAGCGATGAATCATACTCAGCATCTCGGCGAATCTCTTCCTAAGCTCAAAGAAGGCAAACTGGGCTTACGCTTGCTTCTCATTCAAAACTCTGATTCTTTGCTGAATTTTGCTAAGTTTCTCAAGTCGGTCAGCTTAGACTTCTATTTGAGTTGCGATCGCATAAACGTTACTCAAGAATTGGCATGGCAGATGGATTCAGAATCATTGATGACTGGAGTCGCGACACTCTCTCCAAATCTGATTCGTCAATTGCTTGCTCACACGCTAGAGATTCCCGCAGATTCATCGATTTTCGACCTAGAGCCAGGAACAATGAGCATTCTGCATTACCCAATCAATCATCGCCCTGTTCTGCAAGCATTCAACTTTATCCCCAACACACTACTATGAAGATTTTAATCACTGGTGCTGCTGGTTTTATTGGGTTTCATTTGGCAAAACGGCTTCTGAGTGATGGTTATCAAGTTCATGGGATTGACAATCTTAATGATTACTATGATATTGCGCTCAAATGTGCACGACTAGAAAGGCTCAAGCATCATAAACAGTTCAGCTTTCAACTTCTGGATCTCGTCGATCGAGAGGGTATTCTACAACTTTTTCAGGATCACAAATTTGACTATGTTGTGAACTTGGCGGCTCAAGCGGGTGTACGCTACTCGCTGAAAAATCCACATACCTACATTGATAGCAACATTACTGGGTTTGTGAACTTACTAGAAGGCTGCCGAAATAGTGATATTCAGCATCTCATTTTTGCTTCCTCAAGCTCTGTCTATGGTGCAAACACGAAGATTCCTTTCTCGGTTCAGGACAATGTTGACTATCCAGTTTCTCTCTACGCTGCAACCAAGAAATCGAATGAATTGATTGCTCACTCATACAGTCACCTGTATGGCATTCCAACGACTGGACTTCGGTTCTTTACGGTCTATGGGGCTTGGGGTAGACCTGATATGGCTTACTTCAAATTCGTGAAAGCGATCGCAGAAGGGACACCCATCGAAATCTACAACTACGGTAAAATGCAGCGAGATTTTACCTTTATTGATGACATTATTGAAGGTGTGGTACGGGTCATGACGAAGATTCCCACCATGAATGCTGATGCAGCTTTGAATAGTAATGCAGCTTATAAGCTCTATAACATTGGCAATAACAATCCAGTTGAGCTAATGCAGTTTGTTGAAACGATCGAACAATTACTCGGTAGTTTTGCCATCAAAAAATTTCTTCCCATGCAGCCAGGAGATGTTCCCATGACTTATGCAGATGTCGATGACTTAATGCAGGAGGTTGGCTTCAAGCCAGAAACTTCTTTAGAAGAAGGATTGTTCCAGTTTGTGCAGTGGTATCGCGAGTACTACGAAACACCTTCTAGAAACAAGTATCATCAGCGTCCAGCCACTGCTTTAATTTAGTCGATGCGATTGATGACTCAGTAAAAAAGAAAACTAGATATGTCTAGCTCCACTCAGAAGGCTTTGATGTTGTGCGCTTTCAACCTGCTGGTTGCTCAAACTGCAATCGCGGAAGAAGTTCCCACAGTTAAGAGAGAATTTCCTCAATCCTCTGTTTCTCAAACTGCTTTCCAGCAGGAATCTTCTGAGCCAACTTTTTCTGCTTTAACGTCTCCGCCTGAAGTAACACTGCCTGAGTTTTTGACACAGCCTGCTCCAATGGCTCAAGTCACCTCTGTTTCTGAGTTGTCAGATGTCCAGCCTGGTGATTGGGCCTTTCAGTCGTTAAAGTCGATCGTTGAACGATATGGTGTCGTGTCAGGCTATCCAGATCGGACTTTTCGAGGAAATCGGGCAATGAGTCGCTATGAATTTGCGGCTGGCTTAAACAGTGCGATGAATCGAGTCGATGAAGTTCTGAAGACCTTGCCTGAGCAATATGCAACTCAGCAGGATCTAGAAGTGCTTAAGAAGCTCCAAGCAGAATTCGCAAAAGAACTCGCGATCGTCAACAGTCAGATTGATACCCTTGATTCGGAACGACGATTATCTAACTCATTTTCGGCAACAACTAAACTAACAGGCGAGGTTGTGTTTGCAGTAACCAGTGTCGCTGATGCAGAGAAACCAGATGGAAGTGACGATCGTACGGATAGCAATCTCACTTTAGGAAGTCGGGTTCGCCTCAATTTTGATACCAGTCTTTTTGGGAAAGATCGGCTGAGAACTCGATTGCAGGCAAGTAATCTTAGCCGAATTGACCAAGCAGCGGGGACAGACATGGCGCGATTAGCCTACCAGGGGGGCAGTGAAGGCAGATTAGAAGTGAGCCGATTAGAGTATCGAACTTCGATAAGTAAACAAGCAACGCTGTATGTTGCCGCAGTCGGTGGAAGCTTAAACGACTTCGCAAATACCTTCAATCCGTTTCTTTCTGGAAGTGCAGAAGGATCAGTCTCTCGATTTGGGCAGCGCAATCCTATCTATCGAATTGGAGGAGGGAGCGGAATTGGTTTAGAGTATGAGTTCACCGATGATATTGCTTTCACAGTAGGTTACCTGGGTTCGGATTTGAATGATCCAGAACAAGGCTTCAACAAGTCATCGTATAGCGCGATCGCTCAATTGTCTCTAGAGCTAAGTAGCCGATTCGGAATTGGTTTGACTTATGTACGCTCTTTCAATAGCGTCAGTACCGCAAGTGGAAGCGAACTTGCAAATGATCCTTTTGACGGGGATAGTGATGCAGTCATCGCAGATTCCTTTGGCATTCAAGCTGCGATCGCACCGAGTAAAAAGCTCTCGTTCTCAGCGTGGGCAGGCTTTACCCGTGCCAAAGCGACTGATCTAGACAACAATCCGAGCGCTAGTATTTTTAACTGGGCAGTCACGATCGCATTGCCAGATCTACTGAGGGAAGGCAGTTTGGCAGGGTTTGTGATAGGTCAACCGCCTAAACTGACCCGTAACGATTTTTCTCAAGGTGGTCAAGCACTCGAAGATGAGGATACTTCCTTACATTTCGAGGCATTTTATCGGTGTCGCGTGAATGATTTTATCAGTATCACACCAGGAGTTATTTTGATTACTAACCCTGAACATAATCGCGATAACAACAATATCTTCATCGGGACAATCCGAACAACCTTTAGCTTTTGATGTCTGAGTTAACTGAATCCTTTTATCTACCTCAAAATGCTCACGCAATCTAGCTCGAAGTTTTTTGCGATCGCAATTCTAATTTCTCTATTCATTGTTGCTTCTACCTCAGCGATTGAACTCAAAGATGGGAGAACTTATTTTGAAAAGCCCCCGCGCTTACTTGGTATAGCAACAAGCCAAAATGGAACTTACGTCTGGGGCGCAAATTATTACTTCACGGTTGCAGTTCCAGAAGATGCGGGTGAACCATTACAAAAGCTAGAAATCGAACTCGAAGCAAGTCCGGGTCGCCCATTTTTCGATGCGTCTAAGCTAGAAGCGTTTGAAGGCAAGCGGAGGAAACCAGGCAATAAAATTCCCGTCAAAAATGTCATGATCAATGCTCAAGCTCAAGTCATCTCTGTGACATTTGATCCACCTGTTAAACCAGGAAAAACCGTAACCGTGAGAGTCTATCCTGTTCGCAATCCTGCTACGGGAGGAACTTATTTATATGGAGTCACAGCATTTCCAGTAGGAGAGCAACCTGCGGGCCAATTCCTCGGCTTTGGGCGAATTCGGATCTACGATCGAGAACAAGACTAGCATTTAGGTGGCAGATCATGAGTGGAGATGATGAACAACTGAAAGAGAGTCCTAGGCTTCCGGTCGGCCATAAAGGCATCTTTTGGGCGGCTCAAAATCGGATTTTATTCTGCTATGGTTTGCTGCTTGCATTAATTTTTATTGCGGTCATTCCTGCATTTCGATCAATATTGATGCTTCGCGTCAATGAACGAGTTCGGGGTGACATGACCGAAAAAGCAAGTACCTTTAATGCCTTAGTTGAAGGGAAGCTGGATGGTTCTCTCGAAGGTTCTCATTGGTCTGAAAGGCGAGATGAGCGATTGAAACCGCCTACCTCAATAAAAGATTTGGAATCTTTTTTTGATGCTTATCTTTCTCGCCAAGTGCCCGAAGATGATGTCTACTTGATTACTTTCACAGATGGAGATTTCTATCGATCTAGTCCCAGAGCTAGACCAGAAATCCTTAAACAAGGTAGTTCACTGATGAATCAATGGGCAGCCCTTACAATTCCCCAGCAAGGAGAAAAGCCCGTTGATGATCCAGAGCTAGAAAAATTAATCTACATTGCTCAACCGATTCAAGCCGATGGGCAAACGATCGGTGTGTTTATCATGGCGCACACGACAGCAGGAGAGCAGAGAGAAGTTCTAGAAGCAGTGGATGTTGTGATTCAAGTGACCGGGGGAGTGCTTGTCTTAGCTTTACTTTTAGGTTGGTTTGCTTCTGGTCAGATTCTTGCTCCACTACGGTCATTGTCTTCGACAGCACGATCGATTGGTGAATCTGATCTGACTCAACGCATTTCGATCCAGGGTGCAGGTGAGATTGCTGATTTAGCAAATACTTTTAATGACATGATGGATCGTCTTCAAAGTGCATTTACTACTCAGCGCAACTTTATCAATGATGCAGGGCACGAATTGCGAACTCCCTTAACGATCATTCGTGGGCATATCGAATTGATGGGCAATGACCCGATCGAGCAGCAAGAAACCATGAACATTGTGATGGATGAACTCGATCGCATGAATCGGTTTGTCGATGATTTGATTCTACTCGCAAAATCAGAGCGTCCAGATTTCTTGCAGCTTGAACCAGTGTCTTTAGAATCTCTAACTCAGGAGCTTTTTACGAAAGCCTGTGCCCTAGCAGACCGAAACTGGGTGTTAGATAATGTTGGGCAAGGAGAAATCATTGTCGATCGACAACGAATTACCCAGGCTGTGATGAATTTAGCTCAAAATGCAACCCAGCACACTCAAGCAACTCAAACGATCTCCATCGGTTCAGCAATCTCCTCAAAGACAGTTCGCTTCTGGGTGCGCGATACAGGAGAAGGAATTTCTTTAGTCGATCAGCAAAGAATTTTTGAGCGCTTTGCCCGTTCTGCGAAAAGTCGCCGTCGCTCGGAAGGAGCAGGACTAGGATTAGCGATCGTTCGAGCGATCGTGGAAGCTCATCATGGACAAATTAAACTACGGAGTCAGCTTGGCAGAGGGTCAACGTTTACGATGATCATTCCATTAGAGGATGCTATCTCTTCATCACAGGGAACACTTCGCAACCGTTGATCCAATTATTAACTTGAGTGTTGTGATATTTGAAAGAACCTTATGCTGTTCTGGTCACTAACCGCACGGATTGGACGGCGAAGCAGGTGCTGTCTCAATATTGGCAGCGCTGGACAATTGAAACCTTTTATCGGGACGGAAAACAACTGCCTGGAGGTTAATTTTTCGAGATGCCCTCCAAGTAATCACTCTGCCTGTAGTACTGAAAGTAGGTTTTTAGCAGTTTATCGCTCACTTGAGGGCAGGAGATACTTGTTCCTTGAAGCCCCTCTGAAGTGTTACGACAATCAAACTTAGATTCGGATAGATTTAATTGACTGTCTTTAGATTTCTCGGTTGATTTGAGCAGAAATCGGGGTAGCAGGGGATATAGGGCATTGTCTTGAGCAGATTTTGTTACTTTGATTAACTCTTCACGCCATTGCTCGTAACTCACAGGTTTTAACGAGTAGCCAGATGAGCTAATTAGCCAGTTTAGTAACTGCTGAATCCGGATGGGAGTTGGATTGACAATATGAAATACCTGTCCGAGAAGCTGTTGCTGTTGAGAAAGATGCACGATCGCCTGACTTGCATAGTCAACGGGTGTCATGTCTACTAAGATATCACTGTCTGATTCTGGAATATACCCGATTTGAATACACCCTTTGATCATACGAGACATGAAATCATCCGTGTTACAGATTCCAGTTTGGCTATCTCCGGTGATTCTTCCTAGTCTGTAAATGCAAACTGGAATTCCTCTAGACTTTGCGATCGCTGTTAGCCTTTCTGAAACCCACTTACTCTGAGCATATCCACTTTGAAGGCTTTCACAAGCTTCCGGAGTATCCTCTTCTTTAACCTCTATTTTTTCTAAACGATCGACATTAGAAAAGACACTAAACGTTGAGATAAAGTGGACAGGCTTTGTGCGAACCATCGCCGCCAGTCTCAAAACTTCTTGAGTCCCCAAAACATTTGCGGCTTTCAGTGTGGAATAAGAGTAGACGAAGTTGACTAGAGCGCCATTGTGATAAATCACATCAATGCGATCAGCTAGAGCCTGAAATTGATCAGAACTCAGTCCCAGTTTTGGTTGAGCTAAATCTCCTAAGACTGGAAGAATTCTGTGGGCAAAACTCTGATCCCACAAAGCATAATCCTCAAGATTTTGTTGAAGTCTTTCTCTCGCTTGTTCAATCGTGGAAGCACGAACTAAACAGTAAATCGTCGCAAAAGTTTGTTGTAGAAGCTGATGTAGTAAGAAAGCTCCCAGAAATCCAGTTGCCCCGGTTAAGAAGATGGCCTCTGGAGGGGATATTTCTACTGCGTATTCTGTTGCAGGTTGAATGTCAGCATCGAGGACTGCTTCTTTTCTCAAATCCACTGCTATTGTTGTCATCAATTCCTGAGTGGATTGAACTTGCTGTTGCAGACTGGTGATTACCTTTACTTGCTCTGTAATCGTTGGTGCCTCAAACAAACTTCGCAGGGGAATTTCCACCTGGAATAGTTCCTTGATTCGCGTCCAAAGTTGAATCACAAGAATGGAATGCCCACCTAAGTCAAAGAAATTGTCCCGCGTTCCAACCTGCTGAACACCCAGAATCTCTGTCCAAATCGCTGCAAGCTGCTGTTCGTCAGGCGTTTGGGGCTGAATATAACTTGTGGTAGGTGGTAGTTTGATGGAGTCGATCGTAGCCAATGCTTGACGATCAATCTTGCGATTAGGTGTCAGTGGTAAAGACTCCAGAACAACAAAAGTAGAGGGAATCATATACTGCGGTAGGATTTCCTTTAAGAAGGATCGCAACTTGTCATCAGCGATCGCCTGATCGTTCTCAGCGACAAGAAAGGCACAGAGATATTGCTGAAGATGTTCTCCAGAGAGCAATACGGCAGCCTGTCGGATCTGAGGATGCTGAGACAGTACCGCTTCAATCTCCCCTAACTCAATGCGAAAACCGCGCAGCTTCACCTGATAATCTACCCGCCCCACATACTCGACACAGCCATCGGCTCGATACTTCACCCGATCGCCCGTGCGATACAACCGCGCCCCTGGGACACCACTGAACGCATCAGGTACAAATCGCTCTGCCGTCAGGTCATCTCGTCCCACATACCCCCGTGCTACGCCTGCGCCGCCGATGTACAGTTCTCCCACCACACCGATCGGCACGGGCTGCTGCTGCTGGTCGAGAACGTAGAGTTGCGTGTTGGCGATCGGGTGTCCGACCACCGCCGCATCCGCCGCCGTCGTGAGGCGATAGCGAGTAGACCAGATCGTTGTTTCCGTGGGGCCGTAGAGATTCCACAGCGCGGCTCCGCGAGGTAAGAGTTGTGCTGCGAGGTCAGGCGTGAGTGCTTCTCCGCCACACAACATCGTGAGCGTTTGACTGCCCGACCACCCTGCTTCTAGCAGCAGTCGCCAGGTGGCAGGAGTTGCTTGCATGAAGGTGGCTTGTGTCAGAGTGAGCGTGGCTGCCAAGCGCTGACCATCGACTGCCGTGGCTCGGTCTACCAGTTCTACCGTTGCCCCCACAACGAGAGGCAGCAGCAATTCCAGCACTGCGATATCAAACGAGAGCGAGGTCACAGACAGTAGCACATCACCCGGATGCAGGTTCAAGTCCTGCTGCATTGAGTCGAGGAAGTTGACCACCGCGCGATGAGGAATTTGTACCCCTTTCGGTCTGCCTGTGGAGCCAGAGGTGTAGAGAATGTATGCTAGAGCGTCGGGAGTAACGGAGCAGGGCGGGGAGAGCGTTGAGGTCACGCCATCACTCCAGACGTGATCGAGCGGCAGAACTTGACCTGCAAAGGAGAAGGGAGTGTCGAGGGGTGTGTCGGTCAGCAGCAGGGCAACGTGAGCATCCGCAAGAATGAAGCGGAGGCGTTCAACCGGATAAGCGGGGTCGAGGGGAACATAGGTGCCGCCTGCTTTGAGTACCGCAAGTAGGGCAATCAGCAGGTTGGGAGAACGCTCTAGGAACAGACCGACGCGGGTTTGTGACGTGACTCCTGCTTGTTGCAAGCGATGAGCCAGGTGATTGGCGCGCTGGTTGAGGGTGTCGTAGGTGAAGGAGGAGTCCTGGAAGTGGAGAGCGATCGCGGCTGGGGTGCGTTGCACCTGAGCTTCCACCCATTCGTGCAGGCACAACTCAGGAATCTTGGTGCTGGTCTGATTCCACTCTTTTACGAGGGTTTGTTGTTCTTTAGCAGTCAGGAGGGGAAGCTCCTTGAGACGTTGATTTGGATCTACAACCATCCCTGTCAAAAGCATCTGTAAATGTCCTAATAGGCGATCAATCGTATCAGCATCAAATCGCCGATCGTCATAAGTCAGTTCCAAGAAAAACGGTGATCCTAGTCCGATAACGAGACTGAGGGGATAGTGCGATCGACCAAATGAAAAAACGCCTTCAATGCTGAGGTCAGTTGCTTGTGTTTGTAGAGAGGGATCAACTGGATAGTTTTCAGCAATGACCAGGCTCTCAAACAGCGGGACACCGCGAGGCAGTTCGCTCCAGCCTTGGATCTGAACCAGCGAACTATACTCGTACTGCCGCATTTCGACCTGTCTGGATTGAAACTGTTGCAGCCACGGCACCAGTGTTGCTTCTGAATTAACTTGAACGCGGACGGGCAGCGTGTTGATAAACAGTCCCGCGATCGCTTCTACGCCCGATAACGAAGCGGGTCGTCCGGAGGAGGTAATGCCAAAAACTACATCAGATTCTCCACTGTAGCGGCTAAGCAAAAGGCTCCAAGCTGCCAGAACTAGCGTAGTAGGAGTTAGCTGATGCTGTCGAGCAAAACGCTGGAGATCGTCACCGATTTGAGGGAGATCGAGCCGCTGAACCTTGTAGGAGTCAGTTGTGAAGGGCGGTTTAGAAATTGGCTGATCAACACCCATCGGCGTTGGTGCGATGAATCCTCGAAGCATTTTACGCCAGAAGGTTTCGGCTTGCAGAGAATCTTGCTGCCGCAGCCAAGTGATGTAGTTGCGGAAGGAAGGCGAGGGTGGAAGCTGGAAAGTTCCTTCGGTGGTCAGGGTCGTGTAGAGATCAAATACTTCCTTGAACACAAGCAATCTCGACCAGCCATCCAGCAAAATGTGATGTTTGCTAAATGTGAATTGATAAGTGTCTTCTGTAAGGTGGATTAGCGTGAGCCGCAGCAAGGGTGCAGTTGTCATCTCAAATCCCTGAATGCGATCGGCTGCCAGAAAAGCCTGGAGGTTTTCCTGTTGTTCGATCGAGGTTTGTTCGCGCCAATCCAGTTCTTGCCAGGGTAGTTCGATTTGTTGATGAACAACTTGTACAGGCTTTTTGAGCGTTGCCCAATGAAAAGAAGTTCGCAGGATGGAATGTCGCTCCAGCACGATTTCCCAGGCTCGTTTGAAAGCGGGAATATTCAGCTTGCCACGCAGCGTAAAGCTATTTTGATCGAAATAGGCGATCGATTCCGGGTCGTGCAGCGTGTGAAAGAGCAATCCTTGCTGCATGGGCGAAAGCTCATAGATATCCGCTACATTTTTCGCTTTCATAGTCTGTTTGGCTTCCTGGTTAATCTAACTGAGCAATCAGTAAATCGAGGTCTTCTTGATCGAGTTGAGCATCTGGAAAATCTGAGGGAGTGTAACCGCCTACGTCTGGAGACTGACAGTGAGCAATCAGCGATCGCAGAGCAGTGAGATAGTTTTGGGCTAGCTGCTCAATGCGAGAACGTTGGTAAATTTCCGCGCTGTAATCCCATCGTAGGTGCAGTTGTCCCTCGCTCACAATTGCAGTGATATCGAGCAGATAACAGCGGTTGCCTTGAGGACTGCGCCCCAACCCTGTCGATTCCGGTGCAGGGGCAAATAAGGACGTTGGGGCAGCGATCGTGTCTACTTGCCCCAGGTAATTGAACTTCACAGAAGCGGGCGGACGATCGCGCAAACTAGCTGTTACTTCGTTCTGATTGAGATAGCGCAGGATGCCGTAACCAATGCCCTGTCGAGGAATCTGGCGCAGTTGCTCTTTGATGGATTTCAAACATTTTTCGGAATGCTCAGGATGATCCAATTGTAGTTGCACAGGAAAAATTGTGGTAAACCAGCCGATCGTGCGGGACACTTCCACATCTTCAAACAGCGACTCTCGCCCGTGTCCTTCTAAATCGAGATAAAGCGAGGGAATTTGAGTCCACTGAAAAAATGTCTGCACCAGTGCCGTGAGCAATACATCATTAATTTGAGTTTGGTAGGTGGCTGGAACCTCCTGGAGGAGAGCATTGGTTTCTGTTTGGGTCAACGCGACGGACACTGTTTGGATCAGGGCAACCGTATTGGCTCCAGTCGGATTATCCATTGGCAGTGTGGCGGCTCCACTCTCTTGCTGCCAGTAAGTGAGTTCTTGCTGGGGTGCCTCCGAGTTAGCATAGTTCTGCAAACGGGTTGACCACTCCTTAAAGGAGGTTGTTTTAGCAGGTAGCTGTACCGCTTGACCCTGAGCTAATTGCTGGTAAGCTGTTTGCAAATCCTCTAGCAGAATGCGCCAGGACACCCCATCAACCACGAGATGATGCAGAATCAGCAACAGGCGATCGGGCTGATGATTGCCAAGGTCGAACAGTGCGACTTGCATTAAAGGACTGTCCGCGAGATTCAGGCTTGTTTGCAGGTCGGTGGCGACAACGGTAATTGCCTCAGATTGATCGGCGGCGGCAAGAGTAGACAAATCTACTTGAGTGAATGGCACGATCGTATCAACATCAGTATTAATCTGTTGCCAGCCTGTTGCATCTCGATGAAACCGCAGCCGCAGGGCATCGTGATGTTGCAGCAGATGACTCAGTGCTTGCCTCAGCAAAACTGGATTAAGGGGTTGCTGAACTTGCAGCAGGATCGATTGATTCCAGTGATGTGACTCTGGGAGATTTTGCTCAAAAAACCAGTGCTGAATTGGAGTCAGCGGCACAATTCCTGTTACAACTCCCTGCTCTGCGGCAATGATGGGAGCCGTATTGACCACTTCTGCCAGCGTCGCAATGGTGGGATGCTCAAACAATTGCTTGGGCGTGAATCGGAGTCCAGCTTGACTGGCTTTCGCAATCACTTGAATGCAGAGAATAGAATCCCCACCTAACTCAAAAAAGTTATCATAAATTCCTACTTGCGGCAGTCTGAGAACAGTTTCCCAAATCTGAGCAATCGTTGCTTCGATAGAAGTGCGCGGTGGAACAAATGCGCTAGCGGTGTTGGACTGGGGAAGATCCATTGCCAACAATGTGTGACGATCGAGTTTGCCATTCGGCAGTAACGGCAGTGTCTTCAACGGCACGATCGCGGACGGTATCATGACTTCGGGAAGTTTAGCTTGCAAAAATTGGCGCAGATTCACGATCGCATCAGCAGCCTGAAAAACTACATAGGCAATCAGTTGTGGATGTTCTGCTTCTGTAGCAAGCACGATCGCCTCTCGTACATCTGGATGTTGTTTCAAAGCCGCTTCGATTTCTCCCAGTTCAATTCGGAAACCCCGAATTTTTACTTGCTGATCTGCACGTCCCAGAAACTCGATTGTTCCATCTAGGCAATAACGGGCGTAGTCTCCGGTTTTGTACAGTCGGGCACCTGGATCGCTGCTAAACGGATGCGGCACAAAAGCGGCAGTTGTAAGTTCAGGCTGGGCGAGATATCCACGAGTCACGCTAGCGCCGCCAATGTGAATTTCACCCGCAACACCGATCGGGACAGGTTGGAGGTGAGTATCTAGTAGATAAACTTGGGTATTTGGCAGCGGATAGCCTAATGGAACCGTCTCAGAATCGGCTGCCGATAGGCGTTCTCGAACTTCATAAGTCAACACTCCCACAGTGGTTTCTGTTGGCCCGTAGTGGTTGAGTATCTGGCAAGTGGGCGCGAGTTGCTGAATTTGTTCAACTAGATGCCAATGAAGTGTTTCTCCACCCAGGATTAGCTGTCGCTGGGGCAGGATTGCCCGACAATCAGTAGCGTCTAGCAACACCTTAAGATGGGAAGGAACAATTTTGAGATAGTCGATCGCGTGCTGACGACCGTATTCTGCTAGTGCGTTGGGATCGAGCGATCGTTCCTGGGAAATCAGGTGTAAACAGCCACCTGTGCATAGACAGGCGAACAGCGTGGTATTGCCCAAATCCGCAGCCAGAGTAGAAACTGTGGCAAAACTTGCCCCTTCAGGGATAGCCAGCCTGGTTAAGATGCCGTTGACATAATTCAACAACTGTCGATGCTCTACAGCCACCCCTTTCGGTTGACCTGTTGAACCTGATGTGAACAGGACATAAACTAAGTTTTCGGGTGTTGTGCAGTGGGTTGGATTGGTGGTGGCTTGTTGAGCGATCGTAGACCAGTCCGTATCCAGACAAATTACCTGCATCGTCAATGTCAAATCATTTGCAAGTTTCTGCTGGGTCAGGAGAATTGAGGCTTGAACCTGCTGTAACCGCTGCTCAACTGCCGTCGTAGGTAAGCCCGGATCAAGGGGTAGATACGCACCACCTGCTTTAAGAACTCCCAATAAGCCGATTAGCATTTCTGGAGAACGATCGACATATAGCGCCACAAGCTGTTCAGGTTTAATTCCCTGTGTCCGCAGGAAGTGAGCCAGTTGATTGGCGCGGGCATTTAGTTCCGCATAGGTGAGGGATTGATCCTCAAAGACTACGGCAACGCGATCGGGTGATTGTTCTACCTGCTGTTCAAACCATTGATGGATTGTGCTGTAGCTGCAATGGTTGATTGTTGTTGGGTTGAAATCTACTAAAAGCTGCTGTCGATCGCGATCGCTGAGCAAATTGAGGTCTGCGAGTCTAGCATTCGGTTGATGAATAATTGAAGTCAGTAAGGTTTGAAAATTGTTCGCAATTTGAGCGATCGCACTGGCTGCAAACAGATTGGCATCATAATGAAATTCGGCTCGAAGCTGCCCGGATTGACGAACACAGGACAGTCTAATTTTGAAATGATTCAGGTAAACTGCTTGCTGATAGATAGAAAAAGTCAGATTAGGCGTTGATGCCACAGACCATTCCGCAAACTCAAAACCAACGGGCAAAGTTACTAGAGGCAATCCTGTAAAGTACTCCTGCCATTGGTGTGCTTCCTGCATGATCTGAGCCGTCTGCTGCACCCGTTGACTCAAGAGATCATGCTCCTCCAAATGGCTCTGTAATGGTAAGCATTTGTCCAATAGTCCCAGAGCGTGTTGCAAATCCTCGTACTTTCGCGCCATGCTGGTAACACCGACGGTGATATCGGATCGACTCGTCATCCGCCACAGCAGCACTTGCCAGCAGGTCAGCAATACCGCCGCGATCGAGCCGTTGTCATGTTGAGTGAACTGGCTAATGGTTTCAGCATCCAGGTGAGCGGTGAAGCAGCGCGGTTGAAATGGCGCAGATTGAACTTGGTGTTCAAAGGGAAGCCTCCATCTGCTTAAATCCGAGAATTGCTGCTGCCAATAAGTTTTACCGCAATTCGTTGCTTCCGCTTCTAGCAGTTCATTTTGCCACTCTGCTAGATCTGCATATTGCATCGGCTCATCTAGTTGACTATCAAAATCACCAGCATAGGTACGGCTAATTTCGCTAGCAAGAAGCTGTAGCGTCGTTGCATCTGCACATAAACTCGGAAGACTCAAAATCAACAAATGTTGCTGTGGAGCCAGGGGAACGATTGCCACTCGTAGTGATGGAGATTGCTCAAAACTGTGGACTTGGCTATTTTTTTGTAAGTAGTCCTGAACAGCTAGTTCCAGATTTTGAGCCAGTCCACGATCGAATAAAGGTTCTGACACAGAAATGTTGAGATTAGTTTCCTCCTGAATCACCTGAAGCGGCAGAATCATCTCCGGCAAGCATTGAAACGCTGTTCGGAGGATTTCATGTCGCTGAATCACCTTTTCTATCGCTGTCTTCAAAGTTTGAACCTGAAGCGCTCCTTCACATAGCAAGATACACTGAGCGATCGTCGGAATGTCAGGATGCGATCGCTGTAGAGACCACAGGTGCTTTTGTTGGGGTGACAGTCGGTAGCCCTCGATCGTGGGTAATTGCATAGTTCAGTTCCTACTTATCAATGATTGTTTGTTGCCCATAGCATATCTGGACTGTGAGGATCTGCCATTGCCGCTAGAACTCGACGTGAACCCAAAAATGGGCAGCGTCCATGTGCAGTGAGCATATTGTCCAAAAGCAGCACATCTCCGGCTTGCCAGGGAAATCGCACTGTCTCCTGCTGATAGACGGAGCGAATTACTTCGAGAACAGAGGGTTCAATCTCCGTGCCGTTGCTATAGTAAGCATTGCGCGGTAGCGCTTCCATAGGAATTCCCTGAATCAGATCGGTCTGGAGCATTGCTCCTAAACTCGTGATGTGAAATAGGTGCGCCTGATTAAACCAAACCGCTTCACCCGTCTGAGGATGGGTAGCGATCGCTTGACACACCTGACGAGTTCTTAACTGATCCTGTCCCCACCACTCAATTGCAATTCCAGCCTGATGGCAGTATTTTTCAACGACTGATCGATCGTCCGTTTGAAAGACTTCCTGCCAGGGCAAATCCAGCCCCCCACCATAATTCCGCACATACAGCACGCCATCCTGAAATCGCGATCGAATGCTGTTAGGAATCTGCGCTAGAACCCGGCGACTATCCGCGATCGGAGTTTCTCCCCCCTGTTGAGCAGGCTGAACACAATAAAAGCTAATTTTCAGGCACCACTGCCGCGCATAGGACATTTCGTTATGAAGTGGAATTGCCCGATCCGCTGGATATTCTGTGGAAGTGTAGACATTAGGGCGAACTTGGGTGCGGGGAGTCGATCGATAGGAATAAGGCATTGCGGTTTGGGAAAGCCCCTGCATGAATGTCTCAAAATCTGCATCCCCTAACACTTGAAAGTTACGAAACAGAATACCGCTATGTTTCAACAACTCTGTTTCGATCAGTCGTTGATTCTCCTTTGCCCACGTCGCTAAACTCAGTCCTTCCAATGTTGGCTGAATGATCAGAGGAAGCTGTTGTTCAGACGGTTGTATCTGAACAAGCTGAGTTGTAGAAGTCACTAACTTACGTCGATGCTGCCGGATGAAAGTCGTGGGATCTGGAGTCTGATTCATAGTAGGACATTCCATCAAAGGTTACTGCTGTTTGCGTCGCTTAGTCAATTTCAACTTCTGAAGGCTTAATTGCTCTAGTTCCTGTGCTTTGGTTTGCTGGTGTTGCTGCTCGGCTGCAACGATCCAAGTCATGAGTTCTTTTAACGGCACCTCCGGTTGTTCGACAATTCGGCGTAAAACCGTTGAAAAACACTGTAGCCATTGATTCATAACGTCGGTATCCAACCGAGCCGGGTCATACAACAGTTGCAGCGACAACTCTGTTTCGGGAATCACTCGCACGGTGAGTGGATAGCCATTATTCACGCTGGAACTGACTCGCTGAATGTCTAACTGAGTCGATCGCTGTCTTAGGGATTCATCGATCGGGTAATTCTCAAACACAATCAGGCTCTCAAATAGCGGTAAGCCCGGAGCAAGATCGCTCCACCGCTGAATTTGTACCAGTGGCGTGTATTCATACTGTCGAGCTTCACTTTGTTGAACTTGGATTGCTTGAAGCCAGGGAATGAAAGCAGCATCCGGATTAATCTGCACCCGCACAGGCAGCGTATTGATAAACATTCCAACCATAGAATTTGAGTCAGATAGCGTCACCGGACGACCTGCTGTTGTTGCACCAAATACTACATCCTCGCTGCCACTATGATGACTCAATAACAGTGCCCAAACTCCCTGAATCAGCGTATTCAGTGTTAGTCGATGCTGTTGAACTAGGGATTGCAGGGCGGTAGTTGTTTCGAGTGTGAACGATCGCGACAGAATTGTGGCTTCACTGGCTCGATCGACGTTGGCTACCGAGTCGCTGAATCGGGTTGGCGCAGTAAATCCTTGCAGCATTCTACGCCAGAAAGTTTCGGCTGACGCAAGATCCTGGTTGATCAGCCAGGTGATGTAATCCCGATAGGGACGAGTCGGCGGTGCAAGTACTGATTGTCCCTGATAGAGCCGTTCATAGGTGGCGAACACTTCCTGAAACACCAGCGGCACAGACCATCCATCTAAAATTAAATGATGGAAATGCCAGATAAATCGGTAGGTGTCTTCTGTCAACCGGATCAGGAAAATCCGACTCAGTGGGGCTTGATGGATTTGAAACCCACGCTGTCGATCGTCTTTCAACAAAGCGGCAATCTGGGCTTCCTGCTGTTCTGAAGACAATTCGCGCCAGTCTGCTTCCTGCCAGGATACGGAAGTCCGTTGTCGCACAACTTGCAAGGGTCGATCGAGTCCTTCCCAAATAAAAGCAGTCCGAAAAACAGGATGGCGATCGAAGATCTGCTGCCAGGTTTGTTGAAGAATAGCGCTATCTAATTTGCCGCACAAACTAAATGATAATTGGGTGCTGTAGAGTCCGTGACCTGGCGCATACAGCGTGTGGAATAAAATTCCCCGCTGTGCTGGAGAGAGCGGATACAGATCTTCGATTGTGCGATCGCTGCCAACCAACTGATCCAGCGTTATTTGATCCAGTTCTGCGAGCGGGAAGTCTGAAGGAGTGTTCCCTCCAGCACCAAGAGACAGGCAATGATCGATCAATGTTCTCAGGGATGCGACAAAGGCTTGCATGAGCGCAGCGATCGTGGCAGATTGATGCACTGCTTGACTGTAGGTGCAGTTGAGATGCAGTTGTCCTCTTGTGACTCCAGCCTGAATGTCTAATAGATGATAGCGACTACTGGACAAACTTTGCAGGGGTGCAGCAGACTCCGGCGCAAGCTCGAACAGGGAAGACTCTGGCAGCAACTGATCAAACTGACCCAGATAATTGAAGCTAACTTGGGCTTGAGGCAGCGATCGTAGTGGTTCAACGGTGTCTTGATTGAGATAACGCAGCACTCCATAGCTCAATCCACGAGTAGGAATCCGGCGTAGCTGCTCTTTAATTGATTTCAATGCCTCAGCCGGATCAGTGATATTTGTCAAATCTAGCTGTACTGGAAATAGCGTGGTAAACCAGCCAACCGTGCGCGATAGGTCTATGTCTTCCCAAAGCTGTTCGCGTCCGTGACCTTCCAGATTGACCAACAACCGGGAAGTTCCAGTCCATTGAGCGAATGCCTGAACCAGTGCGGTTAGGAGTAAGTCATTGATTTGAGTGCGATAAACAGCAGGCACCTGCTGCAACAACGCCTGTGTTTCTGCCTGATTCAGTTTAACGGACAGTGTATGAGTGTTGGCAACAGTGTTCATTCCATTTGGGAAATCGATCGGAATTGGCTCTGTTAGGCTAGGAGACAGCCAATAGGTTTGAGTTTGTTGTAATTCCTCAGACTGTGAATAGAGTTGCAACCGTTGCGCCCACTGCTTAAAGGCGGTCGTTTTTGCAGGTAGCTGCATGATGCGTCCCTGAATCTGCTGCTGATAGAGCGTTTGAAAATCTTCTAACAAGATGCGCCAAGACACCCCATCTACAACCAAATGGTGGATGATAAACAACAGACGACTAGCTTGATCAGCCCCAAAATCAAACCAAACTACCCGCATCAGCGTTCCTTCTGTTAGATTCAGGCTGGCTTGCAGTTGCTCGATCGCTCCAACCATTGCACTATTTTGCTGTATATCTGGTAGTCCAGAGAGATCGACCACTGCACAGGGATTAGGTGATGATTCTGCATTTACGGCTTTCCAATCGTTTCCTTCCTGGTAAAAATGCGATCGTAGAGCGTCATGATGGTTAAGTAACTGCTGTACCACCTGTTTGAGAATAGTAAAATCCAGTCGCTGATGCACTGTTAGCAATACTGCTTGATTCCAATGATGTGGGTTTAGCAATGACTGCTCAAAAAACCAGTGTTGAATCGGGGTCAGTGACAGTGAACCCGTGACTAAACCTTGGTCAGCCGTTGTGTGCAGGGCAGTGCCAACGACCGCTGCTAACTCCTGGATGGTCTGATGTTGAAACAACTGCTTGGGAGTGAAGTGCAATCCAGCTTGATTTGCTTTTGCAATGATTTGTAGGCTGAGAATGGAATCCCCACCCAATTCAAAAAAGTTGTCCTGCACTCCGATCGTCTCGATCGCCAACACCTGTGACCAAATCTCCACAAGCTGCTGTTCTATGAGCGTTTGGGGAGCGATGTAGCGAGTGATTGACCTCGATCGAGCTATCTCCGGTGCGGGTAGGGCGCGGCGATCGGTCTTTCCACTAGAAGTTAGCGGCATCTGTTCCAACCAGACGAAGGCTGAAGGAATCATATACTCTGGCAATCGCTGGTTTAGCCAGTTTCGCAGCGTCTGAACTGCAATTTCCTCAGCATCTTGCAGAACTCCATAGGCAACTAGGTATTTCTGTCCGGTTACTTCTTCCCGCACCACCACTACCGCTTCCCGTACTTGGGGATGCTGACTCAAAACCGCTTCTATTTCACCTAACTCAATCCGAAATCCCCGAATTTTGACTTGATAATCCGTCCGACCTAAAAATTCAATCGCTCCATCTGTTCTGTAGCGAGCTAAATCTCCTGTGCGGTAGAGCCTTGCTTCCGGCACGTCACTAAAAGGATGGGGAATAAATCGCTCTGCCGTGAGTGCCGGACGATTGAGATAGCCTCTCGCTAGACCCATCCCGCCAATATAAAGCTCACCGGGAACCCCAATCGGAACGGGCTGCAAGCATGGATCAAGTAAATAAATCTGTGTATTGGCAATTGGGTGACCAATCGGAACGGTGGATTGTCCAGAATGACGATCGCACTCCCAGTACGTTACATCGATCGCGGCTTCTGTAGGCCCGTAGAGATTGTGTAGGGCGGCATTTAGTCGCTCAAAAAAACGATTTTGTAGTTCCACAGGTAAAGCTTCGCCACTACAAAAAACCTGCCGAATGCAGCCACAATTTTCCGGTAATTTTGGCTCCTCTAGAAAAGCCTGAAGCATAGATGGAACAAAATGCAGCACCGAGATATTCTGTTCTGCAATTAACCGAACAAGATAGGCACTGTCTTGATGTCCACCCGGTTGAGCCATAACTAGACAAGCACCCGTAGTCAGCGTCCAAAAGAACTCCCAGACGGAGACATCAAAGCTAAAGGGTGTTTTTTGAAGAACGCGATCGTGGGTCGTTAACTGATACGCTGCTTGCATCCAGCAAAGGCGATTATCAATGCCTCGATGAGTATTCATCACACCTTTCGGCTTGCCTGTGGAGCCAGAGGTGTAAATCACATACGCTAAATTCTCTAAACTAGCAACAGGGTCAGGATTAGTAGTGCATTCCTGAGCAATCTGCTCCCAATCGGTATCCAGGCAAAGAATTTGCCCCTGAAATTCCGAGACGATCGGCTTCAAATGCTGTTGGGTTAATAAAATCGGGACTTGAGCATCTGCCATCACAAACGCTAATCGATCAGATGGATAGTCTGGATCAAGGGGCACATAGGCTCCACCAGCCTTAAGAACTGCCAGCAGTGCGATCACCATTTCTAGCGATCGCTCTAGACAGATTCCCACTCGCACCTCTGCTGTGACTCCCATTTGACGCAGAAAATGAGCTAGTTGATTGGCGCGAGTGTTTAACTCTCGATAGGAAAGCTGTTGCCCTTCAAAGACAACTGCGATCGCATCAGGAGTTTTCTCGACTTGTCTTTCTACCCGCTGATGCAAACAAAGCTGCTCTGGATAAACAACCTGCGTTTGATTCCAGTCGATCAGGACTTGCTGTTCTGCTGTGGTCAGTAACGGTAGTTGACTAAGGCGCTGCCGTGGATTGGTGACAATTCCTGCCAACAGCATTTGCAGGTGTCCGATCAATCGCTCTATTGTATCGGCTGCAAACAAATCACAGTTATATTCCAGTCCGCCTAACAATCCCTGTTCAGTTTCACTGAAGAGAAGCGATAAATCAAACTTGGCAGTGCTACTCTCCAACGGTTGAGGAGTGATTGTTAGCTCTGGTAATACCAGCGCAGTTGTCGGCACATTTTGCACTCCAAACATGACCTGAAACAGGGGAGCATGGCTCAATGTTCGCTCTAAATTAAGCGCCTCAATCAGTTGCTCAAATGGCAGATCTTGATGGGTGTAAGCCTGCAAGGTCACTTCTCGCACCCGCGCCAGTAACTCACTAAATGGGGGATCGCCCGATAGATCCGTTCGCAAAACCAGTGTGTTAACGAAGCAGCCAATCAGGGATTCTGTTACGCTTTGGGTACGATTAGCGATCGGCGTACCAACTAACATATCTGTCTGCTGAGTGTAGCGATAGAGCAGCGTCGTGAAGGCTGTCAGCAGGGTCATGAATAGCGTAGCGTTGTGTTGTTGACTCAGTTGCTTGAGCTTGGTAGTGAGAGAAGCCGAAAGTTGCAGCCAGCAGGTTTTTCCCCGAAAGGTTTGAACCGGAGGACGCGGATAATCGGTGGGTAGCGATAACAGTGGGGGTAAAGACTGTAGGTGTTGTTTCCAGTAGGATAAATGTGTGTTCAGTCGATCGCCCTTGAGGGATTCTCGCTGCCAATAAGCAAAATCGGCGTATTGAATCGGTAGTTCCGGTAACGGAGAAGGATTGCCCTGAGAAAAAGCGCGGTAAAGAACCACTAATTCACGCATCAACACCTGTGCTGACCATGCATCCGAGACGATGTGATGAATCGTACATAAGATAACATGCTCAGTGGATTGCAACCGCAGCAGTGTGATTCGTAAAAGCGGAACCTGACTCAAATCAAACGGTTTTTGAGCCGTTTCGATCGCAAGGTGCTGAATTTCTGTTTGCTGTTGAGTCGTGGATTGTTCAGATAGATCCACCACAGGAATATTTAGACTGACAACGGGATGAATGACTTGAAGCGGTTGCCCTTGAAGCGTGGTAAAACTGCTCCGCAACACCTCATGACGGCGTAAAATTTCATTCAAACTCTGCTCCAACGCTGGAATATTCAAACAACCTTGCAAGTGCAGAACTGTGGGAATGTTGTAAACAGCGTTCTCTGGTTCTAGCTGATTCAAAACCCACATACGCTGCTGCGAAAAAGACAGCGGGTTTCCTACCTGTGCAGGACAACGAGCCACGATCGACTGCTTATCAGAATCTATAAATTCGCCGCGCAGACGCTTTTCCAGCAGGGCGCGTTTTGCGTCTGAAAGCTGCGATTTGCGAGTTGCGATCGAGTCATTGTGCTGCATGATTCTACCCCCTCTTCTGGACAAGTTCTTGCGCTTCTGTTTCGGTTAGTTCTTCTATTTCCGCCAGCAGGATTGCCTCGATCTGCTCAGCGACCTCTGCAACTGTATGTGCCTCAAAGAGTTGCCGCAGTGGGAGTTCCACTTGAAAGGTCTGGCGTAGTCGAGCCAGTACTTGAGTTGCCAACAAAGAGTGTCCACCTAGCTCAAAGAAGTTGTCGTAAACGCCAATCATTTCCACCCCTAGAATTTCTGACCAGATAGTAGCGATCGTCGCTTCAACCGAATTGCGAGGTGCAACATAAGATTGGACAGATTTGGCTTTCTCAGGTGTAGGCAGCGCATGATGATCAACTTTGCCATTGGCAGTCAAGGGCAACGCTTTTAATTCCACAAAGGCGGCGGGAATCATGTATTCCGGTAGCTTCTGCTTCAGAAATTGCCGCAGGTCTGACACAGGAATTGAAGCCTGTAGTACTACATAAGCAACCAGTACCGGATTTTTCGGATCGTCTTCCCTCAACTGCACGACGGCTTCTCTCACCTCTGGATGGTGTAGCAATCGCGCTTCAATTTCTCCCAGTTCAATCCGAAATCCATGCAATTTAACTTGCTGGTCAACGCGCCCCAAAAACTCCAGGTTGCCGTTGGGCAGATATCGAACGAAATCTCCAGTTTTGTAGAGCCGTTGATCAAGCTGATGAGAGACAAATTTTTCAGTTGTTAAATCAGAACGGTTCAAATATCCTCGCGCTAGTCCTGCACCAGCGATATAAAGTTCACCTGTGGCTCCGATCGACACAGGATGTCCGTGACTATCCAGAACATAAATCTGCGTGTTGGCGATCGCTCGTCCGATCGGCACTGTTTCCGAAATGCGGTTCGCTAAATCCTCTGGCTTAACAGCATACGTGAGTACTCCCACCGTTGTTTCCGTCGGCCCATAGTGATTAAAGATTTCGCAGGTGGGCATCTGTTGTTGAATCTGCTCAATTAAGCTCCAACGGCAAACTTCTCCGCCCAAAACTAATCGCTGTCGGGGCAAAATTTTGGTGGGATCTGGACAATCGAGTAAAGCTTGTAGATGGGAGGGAACGATCTTGAGACAGTCGATCGAATGTTGGCTAAAATATTCAGCCAGTGCTTGAGCATCACAGGCGCGGTCAGCCGCAATGATGTGCAAACAGCCGCCGCTACAGAGACAGGGAAACAGCATTGTGTAACTGAGGTCTGCTGCCAGCGTGGACACGATCGCATAGCTGGCGTTAGGTGGAAAATTTAACTGCTCTGAAATGCTGTGCAGGTAGTTGAGAATCTGTCGATGTTCAATCATCACTCCCTTAGCTTGTCCAGTCGAACCAGACGTGTAGATAATGTAGGCAGTGTTGGTCAGAGCGATCGCAAGATTGAGATTCTCAGGACTGTGTTGAGCGATCGTCGCCTGGTCGTGATCCACACAGATCACCTGCGGCAGGGATTCAGGTAGGCGATGCAATAACAATTTCTGAGTGAGGACGATCGGCACCTGAGCATCCTGTAACCGAAACTCCAAGCCAGCAGTTGGCAAGGCTGGATCTAGCGGCAGGTAAGCACTTCCTACTTTCAGGATTGCTAGAATTGCGATAATTAGCTCTAGCGATCGCTCCAGATAGATCGCAATTGGAATATCTGGTACAGCCCCGCATTGTTGCAAGTAATGAGCTAATCGGTTAGCTTGATTGTTTAATTCTTGATAAGTCATTGAGTGATTCTCAAATACCAAAGCAATGGCATCGGGAGTCCGCTCAACTTGCTGTTCAAATTGCTGAGGCAAAGATACATTGAGTGGGTAGGCAACCGCCGTATTGTTCCATTGAACTAGCAGTTGATTGCGGTCTTCTGCGCTTAGAAGATTAAGTTGAGCGATCGAGCGTTCTGGTTGAGCAGTGGCACTTTCGAGTAGAGTTTGTAGCTGAGATGCAAGACAGGAAACCGCTTGAGTAGAAAACAGGTTGGAATTGTACTGCAACTCGATAGTTAGATGACCTGCTTGCGTAAAGCTGCTGAGTTTTAGATCGAAGCGATCGCTATAAACCTGCTGTCGCTCAATTTCCCAGGATAGTTCTGGCACAGATTGGGATAACTGCTCAAAAAACTCAAAGCTTAAGGGAAAGAATTCTTGATCCTTCAATCCATCAAACCTGTCCTGCCACTCCTCCATCGCCTGCCAGGTTTGATGAGTTTGACGCAGCACTTCGCTGAATGAAATCCCTTTGGTTAACTGACTTTTTAATGGTAGAGACTGGCTCAATAAACCAACAACAGACTCTAGTTCTTCATACTGTTGATAGCTCCAAACGACTCCGATCGTGATTTCTGCTTGTCCAGTCAGTCGTTCAATTAACACCTGCCAACACGCTAGTAAAAAGAGTGCGATCGACACACCATACCGCCCTGCTGTCGCTTGAATTTGAGTGTTAATTTCAGGCGAGAGGGGAACAGAATAAACCTGTGGCTTAAATGAAGTGATACCATCTGAGATCATTCTAAATGGCAACTTTAATGAGGTTAGCTGCGAATGCTGCCAGTACGATTCCGCAGTGTTATTTTCTTCTAACAGTTCATTCTGCCACTCTGAGAACTGTACATATTGCACCACTTCCTCTGATGAAATTTGATCTATCAAGTTATGCGTGTAAGCTTGAAATAAATCCTTTACCAAATTTTGTAAACTTCTCGAATCTGCACAGAGCGCAGGCAATGTCAGGATCAGTAAGAATTCTTGGGGTGACAGTGCAAGTAAGAGCGATCGCAACAATGGCAACTGTTCTAGACTCTCGAACTCGCCTTGTTCTGCTTCGATCAAGGATTCGATTTGAGAAGCTTTAGCTTCAACGCTCAGATCACAGTATCGCCAGACGATTGAAGCTACAGGATGAATGATTTGCAGCGGTTGTTTCATCCCAGCCCGACGACCAAACGTAGTTCGTAAACTGTCGTGGCGATTAACAACAGCTTGGAGAGCAGCGTGTAGGCGATCGACATCAATCTCTCCGTTTAACTGAATCACACATTGAGCGATATAGCGATCGCCAGATGCCTGTAGCCTCCACAAGCGCTGTTGTTGGGGAGACAATCTGTATCCTGTAATGATTGGGTCTTGCATAAATCTATCTCTCTTAACTCAGTCTTAATTGACGGATAGGCGGCGATCGACAGACATCTCTCCCATTGCCACAACAATTTTGCGGAACCCAATGTAAGGATTGCGCCCGTGAGCAACCAGCAAATTATCCAGCATCAAAATGTCTCCTGGCTGCCAGGTAAACTGCTGTTTTAGCTGTTGATAAAGCTCTTCAATTTCCGTTAAAACAGATGCTTCAATGTCCGACCCATCGCCGTAGTAAACTTGACGCGGCAGCATTTCTGCGCCAAATAAATCTAGTAAGGATGCCTGGACAGACGGTTCCAAGAACGATAGATGATGGAGTTGCAACTGATTGAAAAATACCCACTCCTGGGTTTTTGGGTGCTGAATGATCGCAGGTCGAATTTGACGAGTTCTTAAACCGTCATGATCCAGCCATTCAAACTCGATTCCTGCTTGGTGACAGTAGGTTTCAACCATAGCGCGATCGCTAGTGCGAAAGAAATCTTGCCAGCTTACATCTAACCCTTTCGTATAGTTGCGGACGTACATTAGTTGCTTTTCTGATAAGCGATCGCGGACTGCTGGGCTGAGACGCTGATACATCTGCCGACAATCGACGATCGGGGTTTCTCCGCCTTGTTCAGCAGGTTGCACACAGTAAAACCAGATTTTTATCGGATAGCGATGCAGGTGAGAGCTTTCGTTGTGAAACAGAATTGCTTTGTCAGCAGGATAGGGAGTGGAGCCGTACACTTTTCCACTAATGCCTGCTCTGGGTAAATCGCCATACTCCTCAAATAACTCTGGACAAATTGCTTGAGCAAATTGCTCAAACGCCTGAGCCGATGGAACCTGAAATCCCCGAAATAGAATGCCTCCATGCTGCAATAGTTGGGTTTCAATCCAATCGCAATTTTCTCTGACCCAATCTGCTACGTCTAAGGATTCGATCGCGGGTTCTACCATTAGCGGCAGCGGCGCGTGGGATTGTAACACTCGCGTTCTAATCAGTTCTCCTTGCGGCAGGCTGATCGCTTTTGGCACGATTTGCTTAAATTTCTTCAGGTTCTCTACCTTGCGTTGTTTTTGAGCGATCGCTTTTTGCAATTTTTCGGCATCGGTGTACAGATTCAAATGACCTATCGGTGTATCGGGCTGGGCCACAATACTGTTGAGCAAGGCTTCAAACTGTCGTGACAAGGCTGCGATCGTGTCTGGACGAAACAGATCTGTGCGGTAATTCCAGGTGCCAACGGTTCCCTGATCCGTATCTTCCATAAACAATGCCAAATCAAATTTAGCGGCTCCTGTTTCAACCACTAGAGGCGTTGCGGTTAATCCAGATAGCTCTAGCGGTGGCATGGGAGCATTTTGTAAAACAAACAAAACTTGAAATAGGGGCGTGTGGCTGCGGCGATCGGAACGCAATGCATCTACTAGGCGAGAAAATGGTAAATCCTGATGGGCATAGGCTTCCAGCATCACCGTTCGCACCCGTTGCAGCAAATTCCTAAAACTGGGATTGCCGGAGAGATCCGTTCGGATTACCAGTAAATTAACGAAGAAACCAATTAAGGGTTCAATTCCAGCATGGTTGCGGTTTGCTACATCAGTACCGAGGACAAGCTCTTCCGCTCCGCTGTAGCGGTGAAGCAGTGTTTGAAATGCTGCTAGTAGTGTCATGAACATTGTCGCTCCTGCCTGATGACTCAACTGCTTCAGTGCTATCGCTAAATTGGGAGGTAGTGTGAACGTTGCGATCGCACCCGGTGCAGTTGGAATGGATGGGGGTGGGTCGATCGGTAACTTCAGTTGGGGCAGTCCAGCAAGTTTCTGCTGCCAGTAAGACATCTGCCGCTGCAACACTTCTCCCTGCAACCATTGCCGCTGCCAGACAGCAAAATCGGCGTACTGAATGGGCAGAGCTGGCAGTGGAGCAGGATTTCCCGCAATCAAGGCGTTGTAGCAAGCAGTCAATTCTTGTACCAGCACACCGAGTGACCAGCCATCAGAAACAATATGGTGTAGGGTCAATAGCGCCACATGCTCAGACTCCGACAGCCGCAGCAACTCAGTTCGCATTAATGAACCTTGTGCCAGATCGAAGGGGAGACGAGCCGCTTCGGTCAGCAATTGTTGTACCTCTAGATTACGTTGTGTCGGCTCCAAGCTACTGAGATCAACAATGGGAATTTTTACTGTTTGCACCGGAGCAATCACCTGAACAGGGTTGCCATCAACGATCGGAAACGTAGTTCGCAAGATTTCATGCCGCTGCACGATCGTGTTCAAACTCTGCTTCAAGATGGCGATATCCAGGAAACCGCTCAAGCGTAATGCGATCGGCATATTGTAAGCAAAATCGCCTGGTTGCAATTGATCCAGAAACCACAGTCGCTCTTGAGCAAATGACAGCGGCAAATTGTCTCGTTGGAGAACGGGTTCGATCGGCGGAACCTGGGATTCTGACTTAGCTTGGATCTGCGATCGCACCTCCTCTGCTAAAGCTGCAATCGTGGGAGATTCAAACAGGCAACGCAGCGGAAGTTCGACTTGCAACGATTCCCGAATCCGGGAGATCACCTGCGTGGCAAGCAGAGAGTGACCCCCCTGTTCAAAGAAATTGATATCTATGCCAACTGACTCCACACTAAGTACCTGCTGCCAGATCTCCGCGATCGCGGACTCGATCGGATCGCGGGGTGCCGCAATGCTCTTGGTTAACTCCGATCGAATAGGCTTCAGAGCCGCCAGCGCCCGACGATCGATTTTACGATTCGGAGTCAGAGGGAACGATTCCAGCACTCGAAATTCGCTGGGCACCATATACTCTGGTAGCTGCGCTTTGAGAAATTCTCGTAAGGCAGAGTCGGCGATCAGTGAGTCGTTTGGTACAACAAATGCCAACAGGTGCGGATGGGGTTCTCCTGAGAGCAATACGACAGCTTGGCGGACTTGAGGATGCTGAGACAGCACCGCTTCAATCTCACCCAACTCAATCCGGAATCCCCGCAGCTTCACCTGATGATCCACTCGCCCCACATATTCGATGCTGCCATCCGCTCGATACTTCACGCGGTCTCCTGTCCGATACAACCGCGCTCCTGGGGTTGCACTAAATCTATTCGGGACAAATCGCTCTGCCGTCAGGTCATCTCGTCCCACATACCCCCGCGCCACGCCTGCTCCGCCGATGTATAGTTCTCCGATGATGCCAATGGGCACAGGCTGCTGCTGCTGGTCGAGAACGTAGAGTTGGGTGTTGGCGATCGCACGTCCAATCACGGCGGCTTCTGTGGCATCGGTGAGGCGATGGCGCGTAGACCAGATTGTGGTTTCCGTGGGGCCGTAGAGATTCCATAGTGCCGCGCCGCGTGGTAACAACTGGGCAGCAAGGTCGGGGGTGAGGGCTTCGCCGCCACACAGCAGCGTTAGACCCGGTAATCCCTGCCAATCGGCTTCTAGTAGCAGTCGCCACGTCACAGGAGTTGCTTGCATGAAGGTGGCTTGAGCGCGAGTGAGCGTAGCTGCCAATCGTTGACCATCGACTGCCGTAGCTCGGTCTACCAGTTCTACCGTTGCCCCCACAACGAGAGGCAGCAGCAATTCCAGCACCGCAATATCAAACGAGAGCGAGGTGACAGATAGCAGCACATCGCCCGGACTCAGGTTCAAGTCCTGCTGCATTGAGTAGAGAAAGTTGACCACCGCGCGATGAGGAATCTGCACCCCTTTTGGTCTGCCCGTGGAGCCAGAGGTGTAGAGGATGTATGCCAACTGGGTTGAAGTCGTTGGGCAGGGGAGAGGCGATCGAGATGAACAATCACGCCAGACTTGATCGAGCGGCAAAACCAGACCTGCAAAAGGTAAGACATTTTCCAGAGTTGTGTTGGTCAGCAGCACGGCAACTTGAGCATCGGTGAGGATGAAGGTAAGGCGGTCTGGGGGATAAGCAGGGTCAAGGGGAACATAGGTGCCACCCGCTTTGAGAACGGCGAGTAGAGCAACTAAGAGGTCAGGGGAACGCTCCAGAAATAGACCGACGCGGGTTTCACTGCAAACTCCCACCTGTTGCAGATGGTGAGCGAGATGGTTGGCACGCTGGTTGAGGGTGTCGTAAGTGAGGGCGGAGTCGTGGTAGCGCAGGGCGATCGCTTCTGGTCTTTGTTGCACCTGAGCTTCTACCCATTCATGCAGGCACAATTCAGGAGTCTCGGTGTTGGTTTGATTCCATTCCACTAGCATGATTTGGCGCTCTGTGGATGTTAACAACGGCAGATTGGCAAGGCGCTGCTCTGGGTCAGCCACGATGCCAGCCAGCAAAGTCTGAAAATGCTCCAATAACCGCGCGATCGTGCTCTCATCAAACAGATCAGTGTTGTACTCTAGTGCCCCCAGCAGTGCTTCCTCTGAGTCGCTAAACACCAGGGTCAGATCAAACTTGGCGGTATTGGTTACATTTGCTTGTGGAGTCAAGGTTAAGCCGGAAGTTTCGAGAGGCGCGATCGCGGGATGTACACTCAGCATCACCTGTACCAAAGGTGTATGGCTGGTCTGACGCGCTAGGTTTAGAGTCTCAATCACTTGCTCAAACGGCACATCTTGATGGGCGTAAGCTTTCAGTGCCGTTTCACGCACCTGGGCAAGCACCTGAGAAAACTGAGGATTGTCCGATAGATCGGTACGGAGGATCAGCGTGTTGAGGAAGCAACCAATCAAATCGGCAAGCCCTGGATGATGGCGATTCGCGATCGGGGTGCCAATCAGAATATCGGTTTGCTGGGTGTATCGGGACAGTAACGTGGCAAATGCCGCCAGCAAGGTCATGAATAGGGTTGTCCCGTGCTGCTGTCCTAACTGCTGGAGTGCCTGTTTGAGCGGAGACTGTATTCGTAGCCATTCGGTTTTACCCCGAAAACTCTGAACGGCCGGACGGGGGCGATCGAGGGGTAGCGGGAGCAGAGTGGGAGGGTTGTGCAATTGCTGCTGCCAGTATGCTAACTGGGTTTGCATCACGTCTTCTTGTAACCAGCGCCGCTGCCAGTCGGCAAAATCGACATACTGAATCGGGAGATCTGGTAAGGGAGCAGGTCTCCCGTGGCAGAAGGCATCGTAGAGAACCGCCAGTTCCCGCACTAGAATTTGTGCTGATCCGGCATCTCCAATCAAGTGGTGCAGAGTGACAAACAGCAGGTGTTTAGTGGGTTGGAGTTGCGCGATCGTGACCCGCAAAAGAGGAGCCTGACTCAGATCAAAGCTGTGTTGCGCTACTTCTGCCGCCAGCCGCTGCGTCTCGGTTTGCTGCTGAATGGCTGAGAGTGCTTGTAGATCAACAACGGGTAGATTGAAGCTGAAAGGTAGGTGAATGACTACTTGGGGCTGCCCATCCTTAGCTTCAATACTGGTACGCAAGACTTCATGCCGCTGCAAGAGGGCGTTGAAACTCTGCTCCAAAGCAGACAGATTTAAGGAACCGCTAATATGCAGCACAGTGGGAATGTTATAAGCTGGATTGCTCGGTTCTAACTGCTGCAAAAACCAGATCCGCTGCTGGGCAAAGGAGAGGGGTAAGACTTCACTACGGGAAATGGGTCGAATCGGCTGGAACGACTGAACGATCGCCTGCTCTGATTTCAAGCTCTCGGCGAATTCTGCAATGGTTGGAGCCTCGAATAAGCGCCGCAGCGGAACCTCCACCTGTAAGGCAGATTGCACCCGTGCGATCGCTTGCGCCACCAGCAGCGAATGTCCACCTAATTCAAAAAAGTTATCGTGAATGCTGATCGACTTGCGCCCTAAGATCTGCGTCCAAATTTCAACTAAGATCGCTTCTGTGGCGGTGCGGGCTGGAATGGGAGAACTCTCCGCAGGCGTGGCATCTGGAGCAGGAAGGGCACGGCGATCGACCTTGCCATTTTGATTCAGCGGCAGCGCCTCCAGTAGCACGCAGACAGAGGGTACCAAATAGCTGGGTAATTGTTGCAGCAGATCACGCCGTAAGCTGTTGGAATTCAAGTCCGTGGCAGGTTCTGGCACAACGTAGGCAACTAATTGGGCAGGATCTTGCCGCAGGATCACTACAGCGTCTTGAACCGCAGAATGCTTTCGTAGCGCAGCTTCCACTTCTCCCAGTTCAATCCGAAAGCCGCGCCATTTCACCTGTTGATCTGCCCGTCCGACAAATTCCAGCCTGCCATCGGCGCGATAGCGCACGAGATCCCCGGTTTTGTACAAGCGCTTACCTGCCACAGAACTGAACGGATGGGGCAGAAACGCCTGATCTGTTAGGTCTGATCGACCCAGGTATCCCCGCGCCAACCCGACGCTGCCGAGATACAGTTCACCAATGACCCCGATCGGAACGGGTTGTTTGTGACGATCCAGCACGTAGGTTTGGGTATTCGCAATGGCACGCCCGATCGAGGGGTTCGTATCCGTCGCCGTACATTCAGCCACCGTAGCGCACACGGTTGTTTCAGTCGGGCCATAGGCATTGAAAAATTGTCGCCCCACTGCCCAAGTGGAAACTAACGCCGCTGGACAGGTTTCTCCCGCCACAATCAGTGTATGCAGAGCAGGCAGATTAGACGGAGACAGAGCGGCGAGAGCAGACGGGGGCAGCGTTGCGTGAGTAATGGCGTGAGTTTGCAAAAACTGCTGCAATGGCGAACCGGGCAATCGCTGATCAGATCGACCTAGATACAGTGTGGCTCCCGATCGCCATGCCATCACCAGTTCCCATACCGACGCATCGAAGTTAAACGAGGCAAATTGCAGAATGCGGCTGTCTGACGATAAGCGAAAGGTTTGCTGTTGTGCCTGACTCAGGTTTGCCAGTCCGCGATGAGTCAGCAGCACGCCTTTTGGCTGTCCGGTAGAACCAGATGTGTAAATGACGTAAGCCAGATGATCCAGCGTGACAGAACTGGCAGGATTTGTGGTGGAACAGGCAGCGATCGCGCTCCAATCTGCATCCAGGCAGACAATCGAACCTGAGTAAGACGGCAATCGACTTTGCAGATCACGCTGGGTCACTAAGCCAACGATCTGTGCATCAGCCAGCATAAATGCCAATCGATCGCTAGGGTAGTCAGGATCAAGCGGCAGATAAGCGCCTCCAGCCTTGAGAACTGCCAGGATCGCAATCAGCATGTCTAGAGACCGTTCTAAGCAGATCCCGACCCGTTGATCAGGATCGACTCCCCAACTTTGGAGGAAGTGAGCAAGCTGATTTGCTCGATCGTTCAGTTCCCCGTAGCTAAGAGGTTGCTCGTTCCATAGAGCGGCGATCGCGTCTGGGTGCTGTTGCGCCTGCATTTCCACCCAGTGATGCAGACATACCTGCGGATAGTCCGTCTGAGTTTGAGTCCAGGTTTCTAGTAGCTGATGCCGCTCTGGTTCTGTTAAAAGCGGTAACTGAGAAAGCCGCTGATGAGGGGTTGACGCAATTCCAGTCAGAAGCGTCTGAAAATGATCCACCATGCGGCGCATCGTTGCAGCGTCAAAGAGATCGGTGCGGTATTCGATCCAGCCTTCAACGCCGTCGGCGGTTTCCAGCAAGTTCATCACCCAATCAAATTGTGTCGTTGCTGTGTGCAGAGGGCGCGGTTTTAGACTCAATTCACCACACCTCTGCGGCGCGATCGGCGCGGTTTGCAGGGTAAACATGACCTGAAGCAGTGGCGCATGACTGAGACTCCGCTCTGGTTGCACCGCCTCCACCAGTTTTTCAAACGGTAAATCTTGATGATGACTTGCTTCTAGGACAACCGATCGCACTCGTTGCAGCAGTTCCAGAAATGTTGGATCACCCTCCAGGTTGGTTCGCAATACCAGCGGATTTACCAGCACTCCTATCAGAGCTTCTGTCTCAGCACGATTGCGGTTTGCTACCGGAGCGCCAATCAAAATATCGGTTTGATCCGTGTAGCGATAGAGCAGTGTTTTGAAGGCTGCCAGCAACGTCATAAACAGGGTCGCCCCGTGCTCCTGTCCTAGCGATCGCAACGGTTGAATGAGTGACTTGGGTAGGTGAACCGCTTGCACGGCTCCCTGAAAGTTTTGCACTGGAGGGCGGGGACGATCGCAGGGGAGTGGTAAAACTGCCGGAGCTTCCGCAAGTTGCTGTCTGCCGTAGGATAAATGCTGCTCCAGATCCTTTTGCAACCACTGCCGCTGCCACACCGCAAAATCGACGTATTGAATCGGCAAATCCGGTAGCGGCGAGGACTTCCCATCTAGAACCGCCTCGTATAGCAGTGCCAGTTCTCGAACGAAAATTCCTAGCGACCAACCATCCGCCACGATGTGATGCACATTGAGCAGGAGAACATACGTCTCTGCATCCAACTTCAGCAGGGTTGTTCGTAGCAGTGGGCCCTGCGCTAAATCAAACGGGCGTTGTGCTACCTCAGTTGCCAACTGCTGTACGGCTGCTTCCTGCTCAGATGGGGGCAGAGATTGTAAATCTATCATTGGCAGATCCCAGGATGCAGCAGGTTGAATGACCTGCATCGGTTCTCCATCCGATGTGGTAAAGATCGTTCGTAGTCCTTCGTGGCGCTGACAGAGCGCGGTCAGACTTTGCTGCAAACCAGATACCTGTAGCCGACCCTTGAGATCGACGGCTGCGGGCACGTTGTAAAGCGGAATTTCTGGATAAAGCTGATGTAGAAACCACAATCGCTGTTGAGCAAATGACAGCGGAAAAGCATGACCTGTTCGAGGTTGGGGCTGAATTCGCGATCGCGCCTGCCGACTTTGCTGAAGCCGCTGAGTCAGTTTCGCCAGTTGATCCGGCGATAGGTTGGCTATCCGATCGGCATTATTCATAATCTTCCCCTAAGAATTCAGCTTCTAGTTCTGCCAGCAGGTCAGGATTAACTTGATCGGCAATCGACTGAGCAATCACCTCAGCCAGCTTTGCCACGGTAGGTTGATCAAACAAGCTCCGCAGCGACACCTCCACTGAGAAGGTTTCACGAACGCGGGAAATCACCTGGGTTGCTAGTAGGGAGTCTCCCCCTAGATCAAAGAAAGTGTCATGAATGCCAACCTGATCACGGCTCAAAAGCTGGCACCAGATGTCTGCCAGTGCCGTTTCGATCGCTGTGCGGGGAGCCACAAAAGCAGATTCTAAACTCGGTGCAGCGAGACGCTTTAGAGCCAGCAGCGATCGACGATCAACTTTCCCATTTGCCGTTAGCGGTAAAGTTTCCATCGGCATATAGGCAGACGGTAGCATGTACTCTGGTAGCTTCTCCGCCAGAAACGTTCGGAGTTTCTGTGGCTGAAAGTGCTGAACCGATGCAGGACTTCGCGCCAGCAGCACATCAAACCCTAGCCACTCAGCGATCGAGCCAGATTGAGCCAGGATTTGACAATCGGTAAATCCGGTAGCGGTGAGAACCTGCCGCCACTGTGCCTGAGACAGCAAGGGATGCTGTTGTCGCAGATGGGTGTCCTCAAATCGATCGAAGCCCTGTTGCAGCCCCATACTGAGATCAAAGGCAGGATGGAACTGGGTTTCTTCTAGCAGCAGTAAGAGTCCCCCTGGTGCCAGAAGCGAACGAATGTGGTGCAAGGTTTCGCTGATGTTGCGAGTGGCATGAAGAACGCTGGAGGCAATTACGACATCGAAAGTATGCAATTCATAGCCCTGTTCCTGCGGGTCTTGCTCTAGATCTAGTAGCCCAGTTTGCAGAAATGGGTAAGCCGCAAACCGCGATCGCGCCCGCTGCAAGAAATAGCTGGAAATATCGGTGAATAGGTAAGTCGTACGCTCAGGAGGAAGCTCAGGCAACAGATGCAGCGTCGTGGAGCCAATCCCCCCACCAACCTCCAAAATTCGCAGCGGTTCAGGTTGCCAGGATTGGGCAATCTTGCTGATTAGCGATCGCATTACAGCATTGCTCGCCTGAAATTGCTTTTGATAAATTTCTGGAACTGCGTCGGCAGCGTAAATTTCGGCTGAATGCTGCGTCTCAGTTAGGATATCCGCCAGATTTTCAGCTACCTGAAGGAGTAGTTGGGCTGCTTCCTGACTCAATCCCCAACCTTGTGTCGCTCCTGTGTGAACACGGGCAATTAGATCGCGAGATAGATGGGTCGGTAAGGGAGATACTTGCACAAAGCGATCGTTCTGCTGCTTTAGCCAACCCTTCTGTACGAGGTGAGTCAGTGCCCGTTGCAACCAGCGTTGATAGCGGGGCTGGATCTGACAGTGCCGCAATAGTTCTGTCACATCAGCATCATTGTCAGATTGAAAGGCTCCTAGCTTCTGTAATGCAACGCCTGTAGCGTGGAGATAAAGCTGCTCTAGAGAGTGCCAAAATTCTGAGAACGTCTTGAGATCGATCGCCTCAACAGATGGGGACGGCTGGAGCGACTTCGTTAGTACCTCCCACTGTTTGGGTGTCATTGATGCTTGCCGCTGCAAAAACAGTGAATCTAATTTATCTACAGCAGGAACTACATACGCTACAAGTTGCTGAAGTGATCCGTCTCCCGTTGCTAAAACAACTGCTTCCTGAACCGCTGGATGTTGCTCCAGAGTCGCTTCAATTTCCCCTAGCTCAATCCGATAGCCCCGCAGCTTCACTTGAGAATCTTCGCGCCCCAGAAACTCGATCTGCCTGTTGGGTAAATATCGCCCTAAATCTCCAGTGTTGTAGAGCCGTCCGAGTCGAGGATGGTCGATGAAACTGGTGATCGTTCTAGCATCATCCTGCCAGTAGCCCTGCGCTAAACCCATCCCCGCAATATACAACTGCCCCGGAACCCAGACTGGACGCGGCTCTAATTGCTCATCTAGTACATAAAACTGCTGATTTCGCATCGGCTGCCCGTAGGGAATGCTTTTCCAAGCTGGATCAACAGCCGCGATCGCATACAGAATCGACCAAATCGAAGCCTCAGTCGCTCCGCCCAAACTGACCACTTGCACTGCTGGAACGAATTGTTTGAGGCGATCGGGCAAGGAAAGTGGCAGCCAGTCTCCACTCAGCAGCACCAGCCGCAGGCTGTCCGGTAACACTCCGCAGCGCCCTGCGCCATACTCCAGAAGCATTTGCATCAAGGCGGGAACTGAATTCCACAGTGTGACGTGTTCGCGCTCCAAAATCTCTGACCAAACGGCGGGATCTTTCGTGGCTGTTGCAGGTGGCAGGACGATCGTGCCGCCCGCTGCCAGCGTTCCAAAAATGTCATACACAGAGAGGTCAAAGCTGAGAGAAGAAAGGGCAAACACGCGGTCTTGTGATCCGACCAGGAAGCGCTGATTGATGTCCAGAATCGTGTTAACGGCTCCCTGATGGTCGATCATTACACCTTTGGGAAGCCCTGTCGATCCGGAGGTGTAGATCACATAGGCAAGATCAGTTGGCTGCTGCACAGGTTCTAGAAGCGGCTCGTCAGTCCAGTCTGCATCCTCAACATCCCAAACCTGCAAATGGCTAGCAGCGAACGACGCTTGGAGACATTGATGCGTCAGAACATGCCGAACGGCAGTTTGCTCTAGCAAATACCAGCGGCGTTCCTGCGGCAGTTCCGGATCGATCGGCACATAGGCACCTCCTGCCATCAGCACTCCCAATACCGCAACAACTTGCTGCCAGCCTTTTTCTAAGACGATCGCCACCAGTTGATTTGGCAGCACTCCCGATCGGCGTAGTTGATGCCCTACATGGGTAGCACGACGCAAGAGTTCTGCATAGGTAAGGGTGCAATCGGGCGCAATCACCGCGAAGTGATCCGGCTGCATTTGCGCGTGTGCCATGAACAGGGTGTGCAGCAGATGCTTTGATACAGGAGCGGTCGTCTCGTTCAAGGTAGTCTGCAACGCTTGATCTGCCGTTGGTAGCAATACCGATCGAGCTGCCTGCCAGGGTCGATCGCAAGTTGCTAAATCTTCCAGCAGGTGACAGTAAGCCGTCAGCATCGCATCTACCATCCCGTCTGGAAATAATCCCTCCACAGCATCCCAATTGAACACCAGCGCTCCGTTGTCTTCGTAAACCTGGTGATCTAACCAAACTTGGGGGGTTTGAGCAATGCTGTAGACTAACTTGCCCAGCCATTCGGTCGCAAATGCTGTTTCATCCTGCATCTGGGGATTTGCTAGCAGACTGGTGAACACTACGGGCATGGTGATTCGTCCCGCCCCTGCTTGAGCGCGCGCGAGTTCTCTCAAAACCCGAACACCGCTAACTGCACTGTGTTCCAGATCTTGCCACAATTGATGCTGAAGCTGTTGGGCACGCTGTTGAAAGGAAGCTGATTGACTGTAATCGACTGCAAGCAAAGTAAGGGACGTAAAATCACCGACAAGATCGTTAACTTGAGGATGGAGCGGTAACCGATTGAACGTCGTCAGGTTAATCGTGAAGTGACGAGTTTTGCTCCAGGTGGCTAACACATCGGCATAGGCAGCCAGCAACAGTCCAGAGGGAGTCAAACCTGCTTGAATGGCGCGCTGCTTCAACTGCTGCCAAATTTCCTGCGACAGTGTGACAGTCTGACGTGCAAACCGAGGAGTGTCAATGGCAGTTGGTGCGATCTCCAGGGGAAGTTCTGGTGCAGGGGGCAGTTGGGGAATTCGAGCTTGCCAGTAGGTGAGCGATCGCTGATACACGTCGGAGGCTTCCAGGGTCTTCAGCGCTAGAACGTAATCGCGGAATCTGAGATCCAGCTTAGAAAGCGCAGTGCCCTGCTGGTAAAGCTGCCGCCACTGTTTGAGTAACAGCGCCAGACTAGCAGCATCTACGAGCAAATTATCAAAGCTGAGAAACACGCGGATTCGCTGGTCATCCAATCGCGCTGCACTAACTTCAAAGAGGGGATAGATGTCGGACGGGCGTACTCGATGGGATAGCTGCTGTCGAATCGCGGCGAGTTCGGCGGTCATGGCTTCTGGAGACTTGCCGCGCAGATCCCACTCGTGAATTTGATAAGGAGGCACTGAGGCGAGAACTTGCTGCTGTCCGTCGGGCAAGATGATTGTTCGTAGCGTATCGTGATGTACTACTAACTGTTGAAATGCATCATTTAGCCGACGTAAATCCAGATTGGAACTGTCGAATTCAGCATAGACATGAGCGGCAACGTTACCCATCTCAAACGATCGCGTTCTACCAATCCAGTACGCTTCCTGAATGTCGTTGAGTGAGAAAGGCTGATGGTGCTGCTCTGGGTCGGGTTGAATTTGGGGCAGAACTGGGTGAGTTGCGGTGGCAAGCTTGTGAACCAACTGAGCCGCTAGATCTGTGATTGAACTATCTTCCAGCAGCGTTGTAAGGGCGATCGTAACTCCTAGATCAGTTTCTAAATCGCTCTTTAGTTCCAGTGCCATAATGGAATCCAGCGCTAGAGTTTTGAGCGATCGCGATGATTCAATCTCTGCTAATGGAACTCTTAGTACGTGAGCAATGCGATCTCGCAAGTAGCTCTCTAATGCCTGCTGTTGCGATTCTGGTTCCAGGGTCAGCAGCGTTTCACGGGACACGCTAGAGCGGGATGATCGGGCTTCAATTGGCGGACGATCGTCTAACTCTAACCAATATCGTTGGCGTTCAAAGGGATAGGTGGGGAGCGGTTGCCGTTGGCGGGGGTAGTCGCGATCGAATCCAGCCCAATCAACCTCAAAGCCGTGTAGATAAAGTTCCTTCAGACTATTCAACAAGGTTTCCCACTCGCCCGTTTGAGGATCGAGAGACGGCAGCCACACTTGGGTTTGAGTAGAGAACTTTTGCCGCAAAGCTTCCAGCGATGTGGAGTGCAATCCAATTTCTAGAAAGGATTGAAACCCTTGCTCTAGAAGCGTTTGAATTCCTGTCAGGTTATTGGTCGATCGAGACAAGCATTGTTGCCAATCAGTCTTTGCAGTGTTGTGATCTAGAAGTTGTCTGGTTGCTCCAGAAACCAGTGTCAGACAGGGAGCCGCAGTCTGCAAAGGATGTTCTGATGGGTGAGTAATGCACCGTATCGCCTCCTCCAAGCTCAACACGCCCGCCACACAAGCGGCTACCAATTCTCCTACTCCGTATCCCAGAACAGCATCCGGCTGAATTCCCCAAGACTGCCACAAGTGCGCCAGCGCATACTCTAGTACAAACGCGATCGCTGCCGAATCTGACTCACTCACTTTTGCTACAGTGCCAGTGTTGGGATAAAGCAGCGAAAGAAGTGACTGTTTCAGAATAGGCTGCAATCGCTGATCGCACTGCTGCAAAATTTGTCGGAACGTCGGCTGAGTTTGGTATAGCTGAGTTCCAACCCATGCCGCTGTGTCACCGGGGAACAAGAAGACAATTTTGTGTCGCTCTGTTGTTGTTGGCTGATCAATCAATTCGCTCGCATTTTGATGCAACCAGATCACTAACTGCTGCTGAATTTGTGCTAAAGAATGGCTAACACAGGCAAAGCGGTAGTTAAAATGCGATCGTCCGACTGTCGCACTATGGCAAAGGTTTGCGATCACCTCAGATGGCTGCTCCTCAAGAAATTCCACATACTGCTGAACTAGCGATCGCAGAGCAATTGGACTTTTTGCCGAAACGCTGAACAGGTGCAAGGGACGATCGAACTCAATAGACTGAACTGGCTGATCCGGAGGCGCTTCCACAATCACATGAGCATTCGTGCCATTTGCGCCAAACGCATTAATTCCAGCAATCCGTCTTCCCTGAATGGGCATCCAAGGCGTGCGCTGAGTTGGAATTTTGGCAGGAATCTCCTCCAGCGAAATCGTGGGATTAAGTTGCTGAAAATGGAGATGCGGCGGTAATTCTTGATGATGCAGCGCCAACGCCACCTTAATTAAGCTGGCCATCCCCGAAGCAGTCTCTGTGTGTCCAATATTGGTTTTGACAGAGCCGAGGAACAGCGGAGTTTCTCCTGATCGCCCTTCCCCCAACACTGCCGCCAGCGCCCGAACTTCGATCGGATCACCGATCGGGGTTCCGGTTCCCTGCGCCTCGACATACGAAATTTGAGCAGGCTGAACGCCGGACTGCGACAAGGCTTCTCGGATTACCGTCTGCTGTGTTGCCCCGTTAGGAATCGTTAAGCCACCACTCGCACCGCCATGATTCACCGCCGTCCCGCGAATCACCGCCCAAATGTGATCTCCCGCTGCCTGTGCATCAGAGAGCCGCTTCAGAGCGACCACGCCGCAGCCTTCCGATCGCACATAGCCATCGGCTGCTGCATCAAAGGTACGGCAGCGACCCTTAGCAGACATCAACCGAGTTTTAGAAAAAATCACGTTCGCCTCTGGTGACAGAATCAAATTCACGCCTCCAGCTAACGCCAAATTGCACTCCCGGTTGCGGAGGCTCTGACACGCCAGATGAACTGCCATCAGCGACGAGGTACAGGCGGTATCCAACGCTAGACTTGGGCCCTGTAATCCCAATAGATAAGACAAGCGACCTGCGGCAAAGCAAAAGCCATTTCCCGTACCCAGGTAGGCATCGATCGCGGCCGGATTTTTCGTTCTGGTTTGCAAACTAGCATAGTCACTGGTGCCAATCCCAACAAACACCCCAGTCTTGCTGCCCATCAAATCGCGTGGGGCTTGTCCGGCATGTTCCAGCGCTTCCCAGGCAACCTCCAAAAGCAACCGTTGTTGTGGGTCTATGCTAATGGCTTCCCGTGAACTGATACCAAAAAAATCGGGATCAAACTGATCCACTTGCGATAAGAATCCGCCCCAGCGCGTGTAGGTTTTACCAGGAGCATTCGGATTGGGATCATAGTAAGCATCTACCTGCCAGCGTTCTGGGGGCACTTCTGAAATCGGATCAATTCCATCCCGCAACAGTTGCCAAAATGCAGCCGGATGGTTGGCTCCAGGAAACCGACAGCCCATGCCCACCAGCGCGATCGGTTCGGTCTTGGCCTGCTGAAGGGCATCCAGTTGGGATTTCAACTCCACCGCCAGCAGTGCCAGCCGTTTTGGAGAAAGGTCTGTAATTTGTTCTAGAAATGCATTCATAGGATTGCCCCAGACATTTTTTCGGATAGCAGCCGCTCAACTTCGTCATCTGACAACTGCTGAATCTTGGCTAAAGGATCAGTTAAGTCGATCGCGGGAGCAATCTCTTTCGCGATCGTGGGTTCCTTCCAGTTCAACAGGGTTTGAGCTAGATGGTTGGTCAGAGCGCTGACTGTGGGATGCTCAAACGCCAGAATTGCCGGAATTGCACAGCCCAAACTGGATTCCAATCGATGCTTTAGTTCCAGCGCCATAAGAGAATCCATCCCCAGTTCAAACAATCCTCGTTGCGGGTCTAAGCGCTGGGGAGGTTGAATTCCCAACACATGGGCAGCTTGTTCCTGAATGTGAGCTTGCAGCGCCTCTATGCGTCCGTTGGTAGGAAGGCTCTCTAGCGCCTGCAACCAGGAAGTTGGGGCGATTGATGGCTGAGTTTCAGTTGCTTGATTGGTTGCTTGATTGGCAAGCTGTTGCAACAGCGACGAGTCAGCATTTGGGAACACCTGGAAGAACTCCGACCAGGGCACAGGTAACACCGCCACCTGCGCTATCTCCTGATGCAGCAGATGTTCCAGCGCGGCTAGACCCTGTTCAGGCAGAAGAGTCCAGCTATCTGGCAACAGTCGATAACCCTCCTGGACGTAGCGCGATCGCATTCCCACTTCCGCCCAGTCTCCCCAGGCAATACTCAGAGCGGGTTGCCCCCGCGATCGACGGTAGTAAGCCAGGGTATCCAAAAACGCATTGGCGGCACTGTAGCTGCCCAACTGCTGCCCAACGGCTCCCAACAGTCCCGCCCAGGACGAGAATAGAACAAACCAATCGAGCGTCTGATGGTCAAACAGTCGATGCAAAACCCAACTGCCCAGCACCTTCGGGCGCAACACCGCTGTCAAGGTTTCCTGAGCCAACTGCTGAAGCGGAACCAGCGGTTGAGGAACTCCTGCTAAGTGCATCACCCCACGAATTTCGGGACATCCCTGTTCTTGTAGGTGATGCAGCGCTGCGATCATCTGGGCTTCGTCTGCTACATCGGCAGTCGCTAGATAAACGGTTGCCCCAGATGCCTCGATCGTCCGAATGGTCTGAATTTGATTTGCCACACGGCTCTCTTGGGGCGCATCCCACTGGTTACGAGGCGGCAGGAGCGATCGTCCTAGCAAAATCAGATGTCGCGATCCCTGTCGAACTAACCATTGTGCTACCAGCAGACCCAGATCTCCCAATCCTCCGGTCAGCAAGTAGCTACCCCCTGACTGAACCTGAATTGCGGATTGAACAGTAGCCTGATGCTGCACCAAGCGAGGCGTATACCATTCCCCCTGTCGGTAGGCGATCGGGGGATTCCCAGAGATTGCTTGCCATAGTGCGGCGGCATTTTGTTCAACTGATGCACGCGGATCAAGATCAATCAATCCACCCCAACGTTGGGGTTGCTCCACTGCTATCACCTGCCCCAATCCCCAGAGTAAGGACGGAACAATAGCTTGTGAATCAGTCGGTTGAACAAACTGGCTCCCCTGAGTTACCAGCCATAGTTGCGACTGACTGGATGTGAGCGACTGAAGAAGAGACAAAACATCAAAACAAAGTACTCCTGAAGCTGCTTCTAGTTCAGGGGTTGTTAAACTACTACTGTCAGGCAAATCCAGACTGTTGAGGTGAATTACTCTCAGAGCGGTTGTCTGATCAAACTTCTGTAACCACGATCGAGCGTCTTCAGACCGATTGCCCTGAACCAGGCTCACCCGCTTTCCATCTGCTCGAAGCTGTTTCGCTAGTTCTGTGCCGACTCCGCTCTGATCAGCCAAAATCAGCCAGTCCTCAACGATCGCAGGGGCTTGAGCTACAATCACCGCTTGGTGTACTGGAGTTCCTTCAGGCGCGATCTCCCTCACCTCAGCAAATCCAGTGCTTTTCAGCAGTTCACACCAGCGCTCTTGACTAAGTAATGGATAATCAGGACGCAGCGATCGATCCGTAAATTTCCACCATCCTTCCGTTAAACCGAAGACCAAATCGAGCGATCGTTGAGGCTGTGTCCCTTCCAGCAATACGAGTAATCCGCCCGGTGCCAGTAATTGCCGCACATGCTTTAAGGTCTGCTGCAAATCCGCTGTGGCATGTAAAACATTAGCTGCCAGAATCACATCAAACTGCTGTGGAGAAAAGCCTTGAGACTGCGGATCTTGCTCAATATCCAACACTCCGTACTGCACAAATGGATAGTTGTGGAATTTTTGCTCTGCTCTCGCTGTCATCAACCGCGAAACATCAGTGAACCAATACTCTGTTTGCGCGGCAGGTAGAGACGGAAGCACCTGAGCCGTGGTACCTCCGGTTCCAGCCCCAATTTCTAGAATGCGAATTTGCTGACCTTTGGGTAGACTGTTCACAGCTTCAGCGATCGTTTGTTGCACCCAGCGATTCATGACTTGAGCGGCTGGAGCGTGTTGATAAAGCTGCTCGACTAAATCCAGCGATCCGTCAGGAAAGAGTAGTTGCAGGGAGTCACATTGCCCTTGCAACACGTCTGCTAGTCGGGTTCCACAGCGCTCCAACAACGTTAATTCGGCACGACAGGCAGGGTAGGCTGCCCACAGATCATTCCATTGCTGTGAAGCCTCTCTGTGAGCCGGAAGATTGCATTTCCACTGGGTTGAGTTTAGTTGGCACAAAATTCCATCGTCCTGCAAAATTTGCAGCAGGCGTTCTGATAACTGTTGATGGGCTGGTGCAATTCCTAATTCAGTCAGGGAGGCAGTGGAGACGATCGCACCGTCTGAAAAATTCCAGCCTAACTGCTGAAATGCCGAGAGGATATAGGTTGTGCTGAGGATTTCTAACTGTGGCTGAAAATTTTGATAAATCGAGAGTTCAGACGGTTTGGATGAAGAAAAACACTCAGTAATTTGCTGAAGCGATCGCAGCCAATCCGCAGGCTGAAGCGCGGCGATGGGTGGGGTAATCGGTTGCCACTCAACTTGGTAAAACCAGTTCTCAGGCAGTTTTTTGGGCAACTGCGGCTCAGACACTCGCTGCAACCGGAGTCCAATCACCTCGATTAACACAGCACCCATTTGATCCAAAATTTGAACCGTTCCTTCAAATTGTTTAGCCGTCGGGCTGATTTCTGAATGTACGATCGCATGGCTCCACACCCGCTTTTCCAAAGGGCGATGATGCTTTAACCGTTGGAAGCCAACAGGAAGATATTGCACGGATTGCGTTTGAGCGACGATCTCGCGGGGCAGTGCAGCAAAAAATACCTGTAAGCAAGCATCTAAAAAGGCTGGATGCAGGCTGTAATCGGCGCAATCTGATTCCAATATTTCCAGCAGTTGGATATCTCCTAGCGCTTCTCCATCGCGTCGCCAGAGTTGCTGAATTCCTTGAAAACTGCGGTCAAATTCCACGCCCACTGTTAGCAAGTTCTCATAAAACTCTGAGGCAGTCACCGATTCGGAGCAACGAACCTGGATCTCACGCAATGAATTCTCTGTAGTAGATTGTGGACGATCGCTCGATCGATTTCTCAAGTCACTATCTGCACCACTACAAACCTCCTTAAGGCGAGTTAAGTGCGGCAAATGATCGAGAATTTGATTTGCAGCTAATCCAAAGTCCAGCAGACAGGCAACTTCATCAACGCCCAATTGCTCCAGTTGTTGAATCAGCGGTAAACAGCTCTCTGGTGTGCCAATTAGCGATCGACTCGCAGCAAATTTCTCAAATATCAGATTTGCTAAAGCTTCTAGATCGGCTGCGGAAAGCTGGGTAACATCAACGGTTAAGCCTCGACTTTCTGCTAAACCCTTGAGCAAAGGCAGATTAGATTTTAGGTAATTGCAGTAGGGTTTTCGCGCTTGTTCACGAGTTTGTTGCAGATCATCTCCAATTAAGGTGTGCAACGTGACGGTGATTTGCCCTGTTGCTGGATCGTAGCCCTGCCGAGATCGAGCCTCCCGATAGAGCGCAATTTTTTCCGCTAGTTCCTCCACCGTGTGGTCAAACAAATGCGTGAGTAGATTGGCTCCGATTTCCCCAGCGCGAATAAAGGTTTTGGGACTGCCTGCGGCTGTTACCCAAATCGGCAATTCTGATTGAATCGGGGTCGGGTAAATGCGAATTTCAACAGGAATATTTTTGCCATTCGGCATCCAAATGGAGTCGCCTCGCCACAGCTTTTGAACCGTTTCAATTCCGGCAAATAAAATATTATAACGATCGTCGTAGCGATCGGAGCAACCCGCAAAATCATTTGGATTCCAGCCCGCCGCAAACGAAATGCCCACCCTGCCACCAGAGAGATTGTCTACCACTGCCCACTCTTCGGCAACTCGAACAGGAGGATGCAGCGGTAAAACCACACTCCCTGCCCTGAGTTGAATTTGCTTCGTCTCTCGCGCCAGGGCAGCATGAAGCACCGCCGGATTTGGATAGAGACAGCCAAACTGGGTAAAGTGCCGTTCAGGTACCCACACGCTTGTAAAGCCGTGGCGATCGGCAAACCGGGCACTTTCAATGACCAGACGATATTTTTCTTCTAGCAGCGCATCTTCACCACTGGCAAAGAACATGAAACCGAATTGCATAGAAATTCCTGCTACGGTAATAGGACAGCCGTGGCGTGACGAATCCACTGCGGCGATGAACCATTGGCTGCTGTAGAGCAGCTATTGACCTGAAAATTGACCGAGCCATCACCGCGATCGAACAGCGAAATTTGCACGGTTCGCGGTTGTGGCAAAATTGGCAGGGCAGCATGAAGCGTCAGGTCAGCAATTTGCGGTGTTTCTGCGCCCAATGCCTGCTTTGCAGCAGCGATCGCCATTTCCACATAAGTACTCACTGACAGCACAGAAGTACCCCGGAGGCGGTGGTCTTTGAGGTACGGAAGCTGTTGTAATCCCAGCGTGCTTTCCCAAGTGTGATCATTAGGCGACTGTGCCAACTGCATCCGCTGACCGAGTAACGGATGGATTTGCTCGTGAGGTGAATTCCAGTTCGGCTTCAACGAGTCAAGCCAATAGCGTTGACGCTGAAACGGATAGGTTGGCAAAGATACGCGACGACGGGGATAGCCTTGATCAAAACCATCCCAATCCACTTCAACACCCTGAACATACAGTCCTCCCAAGCTAGTAAGTAGCGATCGCCAATCTTCCTCGCCCGATCGCAACGATGGAAACCAGTGCCCCGCTTCCGGTGGTAAGCAGCGCCGCCCCAAATTCAATAAGGTTGAAGCCGGGCCGATTTCTACAAAGACAGCGCATTCCTGCTGCAAGGTTTGCATTCCTGCGGCAAATTGCACGGGTTCCCGCAAATGGCGGCACCAATAGGCGGCATCAGGAATTGTGGTGGGATCAAACAGCGTTCCAGTCAGATTTGAAACCAGCTTTCGCTGTGGAGCTTTGAAAGCCACTTCTCCAGCGATTTGCTGAAATGATTCTAGAATCGGCTGCATGGTAGGCGAGTGAAAAGCATGGGAAACCGTCAACGGTTGGCAACGAATTCCCATTTCTTTGAACTGCTGTAAAACCGCCTCGACAGCCAGCCGCTCTCCTGAAATTACTGCATTTTCAGAACCGTTGACTGCGGCGATCGTCACTTGATCGCGATGAGGTGCGATCGTGGCTTGAACGGTTGCAATTTCGGCAAATACCGCTGCCATAATGCCATCTTGAGGCAGGGATTGCATGAGACGCGCCCGTTCAGCAACTAATCTCAGCCCATCTTCTAGACTAAAGACTCCCGCGATACAGGCAGCCACATACTCACCCACGCTGTGCCCCATCACCACATCCGGCACCACTCCCCACGACAGCCAAAGCTGCGCCAAAGCATATTCCAAGACAAACAAGGCTGGTTGAGTATAAGCCGTTTGGTGTAACAGTGGAGCCAGCGCAGGATCTCGATAAAGCACCGACAGTAGCGGCACTTCCAAAAAAGGCTGCAATATACGCTCACACTCGTCCAGAATTTGCCGGAACATCGGTTGAGTTTCGTACAGTTGCCGTCCCATGTTGATCGCTTGCGCTCCCTGTCCGGCAAACAAGAAGGCAATTTTGGGGCGCTGATTAGAACAGGACTGTCCAGATACAGTGTCTAATACACTGTTTAACTGTTGTGAAAGCTGATCGGTGGAGGAAGCAACGATCGCTAAACGATGCGTGAACTGCGATCGTCCAGTATTTGCCGTAAAACAAACATCTGCCAGGGATAGGTTGGGCTGTGCCAGAACGCTCTGGTAGCGGCGAACTAACGCCTGTAATGCGGCCTGATTTTTGGCAGAGAGCGTGAACAAATGACACGGACGCTCGACCTCAGCGGGTACAACTGCCGATTCTGGTGCTGATTCAACAATCACATGAGCATTGGTGCCTCCAAAGCCGAAAGCACTCACGCCTGCTAAACGCGCTTGATGAGTTGCTAACCACGGTTGGGACTGTGTTGCGATCGCAAACGAATCTTCTAATGTGATGTAGGGATTGATTGTCTCTACATGCAAATGTGGCGGAATTTCTTGGTGCTGTAAGGCTAAAACCACTTTGATCAACCCTGCAATTCCAGCAGCGGCTTCTAAGTGCCCAATATTGGTTTTGACTGACCCAATTCTGCAAAGCTGCTCTGGAGAGCGATTTTCTCCAAGGACAGTCTGTATCGCATTGATTTCGATCGGATCGCCCAACGGAGTTCCCGTTCCATGTGCCTCAATGTAATCAATTTGGTTGGGGAACACACCAGCATTAGACAATGCTTGACGAATCACTGCCTGTTGAGACAGTCCATTTGGAGCCGTGATTCCATTGCTACGACCATCTTGATTGATCGCTGAACCTCTCACGATCGCTAGAATCTGGCTGCCATCTTGTAATGCATCAGACAGGCGTTTGAGAACTACAACACCGCAGCCTTCTCCGCGAACATAGCCATCAGCACTGGCATCAAATGTTTTACAGCGCCCCTCCTTTGACATCATTTGCGACTGAGAAAACGCGATCGTCAACTCTGGTGATAGCATCAAATTCACGCCGCCTGCTAATGCTAAATTGCATTCCCCAGTTCGCAAACTTTGGCAAGCTGTATGCACTGCGACTAGAGAAGAGGAACAGGCCGTGTCGATCGCCAAACTAGGGCCGCGCAAATCGAACCAATAGGACAGCCGATTTGCCGCAATACTAATTGCATTGCCCGTTCCTGAATAAGCATTGAGCTGGGTAACATCGCTGGCAAGTAACCGGGCATAATCACTGCTGCTGATGCCAATAAAGACTCCAGTTTGGCTCCCTGCTAACTGGGCAGGAGATTGTCCCGCTTGTTCCAGGGCTTCCCAGGAGACTTCTAGAAGCAATCGTTGCTGTGGATCAATAGACTTTGCCTCACGCGGGGAGATTTCAAAAAAGTCAGCATCAAACTGATCGACTTGATCTAAAAAGCCACCCCAACAAGTTGTCATCTTTCCTGGTTTTGGAGCATCGGCTGTATAAAGCATATCCACATCCCAACGATCGCTGGGCACTCGTGTAATTGCATCAGTGCTACGATGTAGCAATTCCCAAAAAGCATCTGGATCAGTTGCACCCGGAAAGCGACACCCCAAACCTACGATCGCAATCGGCTCTGTCGTACGAGTCAAGTTTTTATCCTGATTAGAGGCAGGTGTAGTGCTATCTCCAGCTAAATAATCTGCTAGTAAGGCGATCGTGGGATAGTCATAAATCAAGGTTGGGGAAAGCCGTTTTCCCAATCGTTTCTCTAGCTCACCTGAAATGCTGACAGTGGCAACCGAATCGAGTCCATACTGCACAAAGGGTTCGTGAAGATTGACTTGATTAGAGGGCAAGTGCGATCGTTGAGCAATTTGGTCAATTAACCAGGCTTGAATGACCTCCACCGTTTGATCAGAGTGAGAAGATTGACTGATCTCTTCTACTTGTTGGTGAGGTGCATCAATCTCATGCTGTAATTGTGAAAAGTCTGTACCAAGAGAAGCTTCTACCCAATCGCCAATCACTTGCAGTGAATGATCCAGAAATCCTTGCTGACAAGCATGACGCTGAACCTTGCCGCTAGAGGTTTTTGGCAAACTCCCTGTTTTTAGCAAAAGAATGGCATAAACCTGAAGTTCATGCTGCTCAGAAATTGCTTGACGGATCGCCCGGATCACTTCATCGAGCTTGAGAGTTTTTGAGCCATGTCGCTCCACTTCCTGAGCAACGACTAGACGCTCCTCGCCTGCTACCTCCACTGAAAACGCAGCCGCACAGCTCGATCGCAGTGCAGGATGACTTTGCTCAACTGTCAATTCAATGTCTTGAGGGTAGTAATTTCGACCTCGAATGATAATGAGATCTTTCAATCGACCCGTAATGAATAGTTCACCATCCTTGAGAAATCCCAAATCTCCTGTTCGCAAGAAACAGCCTGCATGAGTATTTGCAAGGGCTGCCTGAAAGGTTTCGCTGGTTTTTTCCGGTTGATTCCAATAGCCCTGAGCTACACTGGAACCTGCAACCCAAATTTCGCCCACTCGATCGCAAGCGCAGGGAGTTCGCGTCTCTGGATCAACAATCAGAATTTGCTGATCGGGTGCCGCTGTTCCACAGCCTACCAACCGTTGGCTATCGTGCTGTTGATGATCGTACTGTTGTGGGGACACAACAACGCGATTTTCTGCCAGTGCTTGACTCTCAACCCTTTGAAAAACGGGTGGGGCTTCCTTTGCTCCTCCAGAAATAAACAGCGTCGCTTCCGCCATGCCATAGCAGGGATAGAGCGCTTGTTGACGAAATCCACAGCCTGCAAACTGGGTCGCAAATCGCTCTAAGGTTTCGGCGCGAATTGGTTCTGCTCCGCTAAATGCCACTTCCCAGCAGCTTAAATCTAAGGTGGCGCGTTCCTCTGGAGTAATTTTGTCAATGCAAAGCTCGTAGGCAAAGTTAGGGCTGCCGCTGATAGTCGCTCGATCGCGGGAAATTGCCGACAGCCAACGAACTGGTTTTTGCAGAAATAGAACTGGGGAAAACAGCGTCACGCTGAACTGGCTATAGAGTGGCTGCAAGACCCCACCAATCAAGCCCATATCGTGATAGGGCGGCAGCCAGATTACACCGCTACTCTCCGAGGTTACATCAAACTGCTGACGAATCAAGCTCAAATTATGCAGCAGGTTTGTATGAGTAACCATGACTCCTTTAGGAGCAGCCGTTGAGCCAGAGGTGTATTGAAGAAACGCGATCGCATCCGCTTGAATTTGTGGTGCCTCCCAATCAGTTGCACAATCAGTCAGCACATCTGTTGCGATCCAATGGGATTGATGACAGGTCACCAAACGGTTTGCGTGATTTAGAATAGCCGTCGTTGTGAGAATAATGCTGGGCTGTGCATCATCCACAATCGCCTGCAATCGCGCTGCCGATCGATTAGGACGAGGCGGATAGGCTGGTACTGCGATCGCGCCTGCGTACAGGCAACCAAAAAATGCTGCAATGTAGTCAATACCAGGCGGATAGAGCAGTAATACAGGCGCTTTTTCCGCTCCAATCTGTTGAAGCTGCACAGCAATAGAGCGTGCCCGACCGTCCAACTCTCGATTCGTTAACGAAACGGCTTCTAATTCGCCATCTGTCAAAAACTTGTAAGTTGAGTGATCAGGCTGAGAGAACGCTCTCCAGCGCAGCAGATCAACAAGCGTAGAAATAGGCTGATAGTCGTCTGGTAGACGATCGTGATCACTCATGGAGGCACCCCCATCTATTGAATCCAAGACCAGACTTGACAAAGGCGATTTAGCACGGCTCTGAGCAAGCGTCCGAATAGCCGTATGACTTTGAAACTATGACGGTGAGTAGGCGATATGGGACTGATACATCCAGTCTTCAGTGGTGAAGACAAACTGAAGCCGCGCGATTAGATTGATTGCTGGTAGCGATCTTTCAAATCTCCCGATCGAGGGATTCTTGCAGAATAAAGGGCTGAACGGGAGAACTAATCTGAATGAAAGCTAGTACTTTTGGACATCCACTGAGAATTATGCACAAAGTCCCGCAGAATAGCAAGACCTAATGAGAATTAGTATGAAATAAAAGTTGAGTAGCTTAGACCTTTGCGATATGTGGATTTGATTCAACTTTATATTTAGTCGGAGCTTTGTCAGGTTCTTGACAATAAAAATACTTCAGTCTTTAATCAGTAGGGGCATTATTTTATTGAGAATCTATCTCAGTATTAGATCACAGGTTTACCCTGACAAGGCCGCCTTGTGGATAGTTATTGTCCGTTGTGTTGGATTGTTTGAGTCCACCTATCAGTCTAATTAAGTGAGGAGTCCGTGAAACAGCAGCTATCAAGCTATCTTTGGTTAGTTGGAGCCGTTCCTGTTTTTGTTATGCTGCCGATTTATACCGAGGTTGCGATCGCTGCACCTGTGTTAACTGGCAGTTCAAAGGCTTCTACACTTCCAATTCCACGCCTGAGCGAAGTTGCTCGTCCTCATACTCGTGCAAATCTGCTGACGCAGGATGCTGCACCCGCTGATCGTCCTGCATCAGGCGTGATCGAGGTTCGAGGCGTGAGGCTCAACCAGACCGAGCAAGGTCTTGAAATTGTCCTGGAAGTTCCTTCTGGACAAACGCTGCAAGCTCAAACGCGGACTGAGGGCAATGTGCTGATCGCAGACATTCCCAACGCAGTGCTGGTACTGCCAGAGGGTCAGGAGTTTCGATCGCAAAAGCCTTTCTCAGGAATCTCAAACTTAACGGTGACTCAGGTTGAGCCAACCAGAATTCAGGTAACGGTGACGGGAACAAAGACAGCGCCCTTCGCAGAAATTGTGCCAAATCGGTCTGGATTGATTTTGAGTGTTGAGCCAGATGATGAATTAGAGGAAGAAGTCGTTGTCACTGCCACCCGGACAGAAGAACCGCTATCAAACCTGCCGCGCTCTGTCACGATTATTCCGCGTGAGCAAATTCAGCAGCAAACAGCCCTCACCAATAACCTGCCAGATTTGCTTGGAAAGCTGGTGCCAGGGCTAGGGCCACCCACCCAGCGAAACCTGACAAGAGGGCTGACTTTGCGCGGTCGGCAGGCACTAATTCTCATTGATGGAGTACCGCAAAACCCAAATAGCGGATTTCAAACGGAGTTAAATACGATCGACCCTAGTGCCATTGAGCGGGTTGAGGTGGTTCGTGGCCCCTCTGCACTCTACGGGCGCGGTGCTACGGGTGGCATCATTAATATCATCACGCGACGCGCCACCACACAGCGACTAGAAAGCCAAGTCTCTATTGGGGTTCGCAATGCTCTCGATGCGTTTTCTGGTGAAGGATTTGGCTATAACTTTCAGTATGGCTTATCGGGGAAAGAAGGGCCGATCGACGTTACAGTTCGAGCTTCCCTCAACGAAAGCGGCAGCTTTTTTGATGCCAACGGCGATCGCATTCCGCCAACTGGGATTAACGATACAACTAGCCTAAATCTGCTCGCAAAGCTGGGAATTGATATTAATCCACAGCAGCGACTGCAACTGAGCTACAACATTTACAACGAATCGTTTGATACTACATTTCGCTCAGACCCGATCGTCTTTTCGATTCCAGGACTGCAAACCGCCAGAGCGCAGAGATTTTTGGCGCAGTACGAGGAAGAACCGAAACAGACTAATCAAGTTGCTAATTTGACTTACACACACCAGAACATCTTGGGTTCTCAGGTGACAGCGCAACTCTTTTTCCGCGACACAAATCTGGTTCAACCTTTTACAGACCTGCGGGGACGGCCATTTCCCGCCTTTTTTCCAGCACTTTGGCAAACTAGCCTGGACAGTCAGGAGTTGGGAGCGCGTCTGCAAATTCAAACGCCCTTCTCGACAGCAGTTAACCTGCTTTGGGGAGTAGATTACAGTTATGAAGAAAATAGCCGTCCTGTGTTGATTTCGGAGACATCGGTTTTCGATCGCACCCGCACTCTGACAGCAAGTAGCACCCGTCCGCAGACACCGTTCTATACGTTGAACAACCTAGGCTTGTTTGCTCAACTGCAATGGAATTTAAGCCCACAGGTTCTCCTGAGCGGGGGGCTACGATATGACACCTTCAGCTACGAGGTGGGTGATTATGAGCTGGCCTTTGCTGCCCCTGGAATTCGACGCGGCGGCAGCGCAGACAATAGTGGCATCTCTTTTAACACAGGCCTCGTCTACAAGATCACGCCCCAGACGAGTGTGTTTGCTAGCTTTGCTCAAGGATTTTCGCTGCCAGACTTAGGCACTGCCTTTAGCAGCGTTGCCCCTAGAGCCAGCATTCGCGGTTCTGACCTGCTAGAACCCCAAAAGGTAGACAGCTTTGAGTTGGGAGTTCGCGGCAATTGGGGAACAGTCCAGGCTTCTCTGGCAGGCTTTTACAGCACCTCTGACCTTGGCGCAACTGTTCGGATTCGACCGGATGGTACCACCGAGCTACAGCGCGCTCCCCAACGTAACTATGGACTAGAAGCCACGCTAGACTGGCAGCCAGCCACAAAGTGGCGCTTGGGCAGCACCTTTACTTGGAGCGAGGGCGAAAACGATACTAACAACGATGATGATTTTCTGGCCTTAAGTTCTTTGCAGGTGCCGCCCCTGAAACTATCATTCTATGTGGAAAATGAAACGCTCCCTAACTGGCGCAATCGCTTGCAGCTACTTTTGGTGGGCGATCGTGATCGAGCGTTTGACGATCGCGTCGATCCGTTTAGGCTAGAAAACTATACCACTTTAGATTTCCTCAGCAGCCTCAAGCTCGGTCAAAGCAGACTAGAACTGGGAGTTGAAAATCTGTTGAATAATCAATACCTGCCGCTCAGCAGTCAGGAGCGCACGGGACTGTTGGAGAACTTGCGGTTTGCAGGCAGAGGACGAACGATCTTTCTCCGCTATGCCATCACATTTTAAGGACGGGGGCGCAGGAATGAGATCAATCTATAAATTGTTGTTGTTGAGTGTTGTGGTGTGCTGGCTGGCTGCTTGCACGGGTGGTCTGCCCTGGATGAGTAGCCCCACTGCAACTCTGCCCCCCGGAACGCCAACGCGATCGATTGCTCATGCAATGGGCAAAACCCAAGTGCCAATGCAGCCTAAACGGGTGATTGTCTTGGATACGGCTCCGTTGGATGCCGCGATCGCCCTTGGCGTAAAACCTGTTGGCTCCACTTTGCCAGAGCGATTTCCTAGTTATTTGGGCGATCGTACTCAGGGAATTGAAGTCATTGGAAAGACGAATGAGCCAAACTTAGAAGCAGTAGCGCAGTTACAGCCAGATCTGATTTTGGGCAACAAAATTGGGCTAGACAGGCTCTATCGACGGCTGGCAGAAATTGCGCCGACTGTCATGGCAGAAGGCAGTGGACGATCGGGCGAGTGGAAAGACAACGTTCGCTTCTATGCTAGTGTCCTCGATCGATCTGCCGCCGCAGACAAACTTCTACAGGACTATCAACAGCGAGCCGACACCCTGAAGCAGCAAATTCAGCAGCAGTTCTCCAAATCTCCTGTGGTGTCTGTTGTGGCGACGGGGACTGGGCAAATCGGCGCATACACCACTCGCAGCTTTTCGGGTGCGGTGTTGCAAGATCTCGGATTGGCGCGTCCTCCGGCCCAGGCATCGGGTCAGCGATGGGCGATTCAAGTGTCGCGCGAAGACCTCACAAGTTTAGATGGGGATGCGATTTTTTTAATTGAGTCCTCGTTCACACCCAATTCTCTGACGCTCGATCAATTCAAGTCTGACCCGTTATTTTCGCGCTTGAATGCTGTCAAACAAGGGCGAGTGTATGCCGTGAATGCCGAAGTGTGGACGGCAGGACGCAGCATTCTGGCAGCAAATCAGATTTTGCAGGAGGTGTCACAGTCGTTACTGGCGCGTAAACCTGGAACTTAGGAGCCTGCATGGAATCCGAGCAACCCCCTCAAATGCGAACATTCAGAACCCTCTGGCTGGGTCAGCTTGTCTCCCTCTTGGGGTCTGAAATGACCACGTTTGCGTTAACGATTTGGGTGTGGGAGCAAACGGGACAAGCCTCCCCGATCGCTTGGATGGTCTTTTTTACGCGATCGCCCCAGGTCATCGCTGCTGCTTTCGCCGGAGTGCTGGTGGATGCGTGGGATCGCAAACTGTTGATGCTGTTGGGAGACCTCGTAGCAGGATTGTCTACGATCGGGCTGTTGAGCTTGTTGCTGACTCAGCATTTACAAGTTTGGCATCTTTATGGAATCGGAGCCGCAAATGGGTTGTTTAGCTACCTTCAAAGTTTGGCGCACTCTGCTTCAATGGCAGTGTTAGTTCCAAAGCAGCACTACGCTAGAGCTTCTGCGATGGAAACGATTAAAGCTTCCAGTGCCTATGTGTTTTCGCCCGCGCTGGCAGGAGCGCTCTATCCTCACCTGGGGCTAATCGGAATTCTGGCGATCGACCTTGCAACCTTTGTAATTGCAATTAGTACCCTCCTGACGATCCCAATTCCCCAGCCCACCCCAGCCAGCGATTCCTCTGATCAAACGCCCTGGCAAACCTTAACGTTTGGCTTTCGTTATATTTGGCAGCGCTCAGGGTTGCTCTCCATCTTGCTGTTTCTGCTCAGTTCTAATTTGTTTTTTAGCGCCAATTTTGCGTTAACTCCTGCTTTAATTTTGGCTCGCAGCGGCAACAGTGCGACAACGCTGGCAACGGTACAAAGCGGATTTGGCCTGGGTGGGCTAGTGGGAGCTTGCTTGCTAAGTCTTTGGGGTGGAACGACTCCCCGCATTCATGGCTTGTTGCTGGGTGCAGCACTCAGTCGGGTCGGATTATTGCTGCTGAGCGTGGGACGAGGACTTACGACTTGGGTGATTGCGGCGTGGATTGCGGCTTTTTTTGTTCCATTTGTTGGCAGCGCTAATCAAGCGATTTGGTTGGCTAAGGTCGAGCCAGCGGTGCAGGGTCGAGTCTTTGCGGCTCGGTATCTGATTGCTCAAGCAGCCTCACCCTTGGGATTTGCGATCGCGGGCCCATTGGCAGATTATGTATTTGAGCCTGCCATGCTGCCAGATGGACGGCTCGCAGGTTTAATGGGTGGGCTATTTGGCACCGGAGTCGGGGCAGGAATCGCCCTACAATATGCACTATTGGCAGTCTGTGGATTGGCGATCGGCTTGAGTGGATATGGCATCCACCGTTTGCGGGATGTGGAAACCCTTGTCCCCGATCATGATACGACGATCAGATAGCAAACCGATTATGACAGCGTTAGAACCCCTCAGTAATTGTCAGTTTTGCTCCGTTGTCTCTAAAACCAATGGAGAAGATCCGATCGGCACAGCAGGTAATCATGAACATTGGTTAATCCTGGAGGCGGCGCTTCCCTGGTCAGAAAAACTGATGGAAGAACCCGCCATCAAGCCTCTGATCACGCTGATAAAAAAATTGATTTTAGAGCAGCAAGTTAAACTGAGACCCATTTTGATTGCGCCCGATCGTGAGTATTCTCGTGCTGGCTACCATCGTGTCCTCTACTACCATCAACCGACTCATTCATTTGCCCAATTTGAAAAGCAGGAATATTGGCTACCAGAGGCAGAGACGACTCGATTAGCAACGGCTTTACTACAAAAAATTGCAGGGCATCCAAATGAGTTAGAAGCCTTTCAGTCGTACCAAATTGACAGCCGCCACATTCGAGAATTATTGGTCTGCACTCATGGAAATGTGGATGTTGCTTGTTCTCGATTCGGCTTTCCAATTTATAAAACGCTGCGAGACAAGTATGCGCCTGAGTCTGCGGGATCTCTGCGAGTCTGGCGCTGTAGTCACTTTGGGGGACACCAATTTGCACCCACCTTAATTGACCTACCACAGGGACAGTACTGGGGACACCTTGAACCTGATCTATTGGATTTGTTGGTGCATCGATCGGGAGAACTCTCCAAGCTACGATCGTGCTATCGCGGCTGGTCTGGGTTAGAAAAATTTGCCCAAATGGTCGAGCGAGAGATTTGGCTGCGAGAAGGCTGGAACTGGCTGAATTATCGCAAAGCTGGACAAATTCTCAGCAGCGATCCAGGAGGAGTCAGCCGTTACCTCTATCAACTGCTCAAACAAATTCCCTCCAAACGATTGCAGTTTTTGATCAATCAGCGAAGCCATAAACCAAATTGGGCAGAGATTCGGATTAAATTTAGCTCACCCGATGGCACAGACGCAGGTGCTTATGAAGCGCGAGTTGAGGTGTGCGGAGAAGTAATCAGTGCTTTGCAGTCAGGCGGACACGCTCACATGAGCCGAAAGCAACGCTTAAAGCTGCAACCTGTGAAGCAATATCGCGTTAGTCAATTGAGGCGCTGTGATGGTTGATCCTTCCGCTTCCTCAAACAAGTCGCTACGGCTGCGAAGCAGAATGATCGGTCTGGCGATCGGGGTACTGCTGCTGATCGGTTGCTTTTTAGTCAGCCTGGTTGCAGGCGCAGCTAGGACAGATTTCAACACAGTTTGGAATGCTCTCTTTGCCTTTAACGACTCAACCGAACAGGTGATTATCCGCACAGCACGATTACCTCGCGCTTTGATTGCCCCCACAGTCGGAGCCGCGCTGGCGATCGCGGGTGCTTTAATGCAGGGGTTGACCCGCAATCCTTTGGCAGACTCCGGTTTGCTCGGAATCAATGCAGGAGCCGCGTTCGCTGTTGTCGCTACGACCGTTTGGCTGGAGAATACCTCCATGCAGCTTTATATCTGGGTGGCGTTTGCTGGGGCGGCGATCGCGGCAGGTGCAGTTTACTTCCTCGGTTCTTTGGGGCGCAGGGGCATGACGACTTTGAAGCTCGTTCTAGCGGGGGCAGTTCTGTCCTATCTGCTGGCTGCATTCACCACAGGGCTATTAATTTTGAGCGAACGCACTCTAGAAGAGATTCGCTTTTGGCTGGCGGGATCGGTCGCTGGACAAAATTTGGAAGCCTTTTGGCAAGTTTCTCCCTACCTGATCGCTGGATTTGCGATCGCCTTTAGTTTAGGACGACAAATGACCGCACTGGCACTGGGAGAAGAAGTGGCTCATGGGTTAGGACTGCGAATTGGACGGGTCAAGGCGATGAGCGCGATCGCAGTGGTGCTGCTGGCGGGAGGGTCAGTGGCACTGGCAGGCCCGATCGCCTTTGTGGGCTTGGTGGTGCCACATTTAGCGCGATTTTGGGTCGGGGTCGATTACCGCTGGCTCCTGCCGTATGCTGCTATTTGGGGAGCAATTTTGCTGTCGCTGGCAGATTTAGCGGCTCGCTGGCTACTGCAACCCCAAGAATTGCCTGTGGGTGTCATGATGACCTTGCTGGGAGGGCCATTTTTTGTCTACCTGGCGCGATCGCGGGTGAAGTCATGAAGTCAAAGGGAACTAAAGCAGCACTCACAAAACCCTGGTTGGTCTGGCGATCGCGGCTGTTCTCTATTCGGCTCGATCGTCGGGTTCCTGGCGTGCTGTTGGTTTTGGTGCTGATGATCGTGGGGATGCTGATTGTTAGTATCGGCTACGGAAATTATTTCTTGCCGCCGCTGGAAGTGGTTCGAGCCTTGTTAGGACAAGAAACAACCAATCCTGATGCGTCTCTGCTGGTGCTGACGCTGCGGTTGCCACGGGCGATCGCGGCACTGGAGGTGGGGATGGGATTGGCGGTGGCTGGCACAATTTTACAAGGAGTGACTCGCAATCCCCTAGCGGCTCCAGAAATTGTCGGTGTGCAAGCAGGCGCAGGGTTAGTCGCGGTAGCAATCCTGGTGTTGCTGCCTGCGCTGCCGCTGGTGCTGCTGCCTGTTGCCGCCTTTGTCGGCGGATTGTTGACCGCACTGCTAGTCTACCTGCTGGCGTGGAATCGGGGCAGCACCCCGCTGCGGCTGGTTCTGGTGGGAATTGGGGTGGCTGCGATCGCCACGGCACTGACCACGCTGCTGATTACGTTTGGGGAGATCCGTGAGGTAAGTCAGGCATTGGTCTGGCTCATCGGCAGCGTCTACGGCTGCGGTTGGGAACAGGTGGCAACGCTGTTTCCCTGGTTGCTGATATTCTTGCCGATGGCGTGGGGGCTGGCGCGGGAGTTGAATGCGCTGACGTTAGGAGACGACATTGCTCGCGGCTTGGGCAGCCAAGTTGAGTGGCAGCGAGGATTGCTGGTGCTGACTAGCGTGGCACTAACGGGAGCCAGCGTTGCCATTGCCGGAACGCTCGGATTTATTGGGCTGATGGCTCCCCATCTAGCTCGTCAACTGGTGGGGTCTTCCCACGCCGGATTGATTCCCACTGCTGCTTTAATCGGAGGCTTGATTGTGGTAGCGGCGGATCTCGTTGGTCGTAGTGTGTTTGCCCCGATCGAACTACCTTGTGGAGTCATCACTGCCGTTTTGGGTGCGCCCTATTTTCTGTATTTGTTGCGGCAAGATTACGATCGCTAGCCATACCTCATGACTCCTAATTCCACGGCTGATTGCATACAAGGATTGCCCTCACCACCCGCCAGAGAGCAGACTCCAATTTTACGGTAGTCATTGGTCATCCGGTGGGGGAGATTGTGCGATATGTCAAAGAGCAGGCGATCGATTTAATTGTGATTCCCGCTCAAGACGATACCGAAGGTGTATTCAGTCATTTTCTATTTGGCTCCGTCGCCGAGCAGTTAGTCAGACATGCCCCTTGTCCCGTCTTAGTCATGCGTTAGCAACAACAGACAATGTGACTGACAATATGTAACAGACAGTCTGATTAACGCAGCGTGAAGTAAAGAATGAGAAACAAAGCCAGCCTATTTCATCCCTCATCCCTCCTACCTCATCCCTCCTACCTCATCCCTCATCCCTATCTACTTGGTTCAAACGATCGCTTCCACCTTCCGTTGCGCCTCGCCTTGCAAAAACTCAGCCACCTGTGCCTCAATTTCGTCCCGCACAATCTGCCGATATTCTACAAAATGCTCAATTTGGGCGCAGACTGCCAGATAGCTGCTGATACCGCGAGGATTGTGACGATACATACTCGCTAGGTTGCGCCAAAACTGCCAGCGTGTTTTACGAACTAGCCCTTGTCGCCAACAGATCGTTAATAAAGCTCGCACCATCACCCAGTTGACATTTTTGCGCGTTGATCGTCCCTTGTTTGGGTAGGTCGCTTCTCCGAGTAAACGATAGTGACGGTAGGCGCGATCGAGAAACTTCTCAGGGTCATACAGTTCCCAAAAGGCTTCTACATACTCCTGGGCGATGTCTTCGAGAGGGCGCGTGGGCACATAGTTCATTAAAGTCGTCTGGTTAATGTTGGCTGACTTACTGCGAAGTCGTCCTTCTTTTTCGAGTCGATGCCAGAGGGCTGTGTCGGGAAGCGCCTGCAACATACTAAACAAGGCCGTGGGAATGGCAGTTTGTTCGACAAATTTGACGATCCGCGCCCCGGCTCCCGCCTTTTCACCATCAAAGCCAATGATAAAACCCGCCATGACTCGGAGACCTGTGCGCGTAATCGCATTTACAGCATCGGTGAGCGAATCTCTTGTATTTTGGTACTTCTGAGTCAGGGCAAGACTTTCTTCGTCGGGCGTTTCGATGCCCAAAAAGACGGCTCCAAAGTTACACAACACCATTGCATCCATTAACTCTTGATCTTGGGCGAGATCAACCGATGCTTCAGTTGCAAATGAGAAGGGATATTCGTGAGCCACCATCCAGGGATGCAGTTCTTTGAGGAATAACTTAACGTTGCGCTTGTTGCCGATGAAGTTGTCATCCACCATAAAGATGCTGCGTCGCCAGCCGAGTTCATATAAGCGATCGAGTTCTGCAAGGAGTTGACCGGGAGACTTGGTGCGAGGTTTGCGTCCGTAGAGAACAATGATGTCGCAAAATTCGCATTGAAACGGACAGCCGCGCGAAAACTGCACCGACATTTCGGCATAAGCATCAAACTCCAGTAAGTCAAAGCGAGGAACCGGAGTCAGCGTCACATCTGGCTTAACTCCATCTGATCGAAAAATCCCCGATCGATCGCCCTGAGCAATGGCTGCAATAAACAAGGGCAGGGTAATTTCTCCCTCATCCAAAATCAAGAAGTCGGCTCCTGCCAGTTTTGCATCATCGGGCAGCGCCGTGGGATAGGGCCCGCCGACGGCTACCTGTTTGCCTCTGCGTTTTGCCTCCTGAATCTGTTCTAGTAAATCCTCTTTTTGAACAATCATCGCCGACAGAATGACGAGATCAGCCCAGGCCCATTCTGCCTCTGTGACTTGCCGCACATTGCGATCGACCAGCTTAAATTCCCAGTCTTGAGGCAACATCGCCGCCACCGTCACCAACCCCAAAGGGGGCAACATCGCTTTGCGATCAAGCAGTGCCAGTGTTTTTTCAAATGACCAAAAGCTCTTCGGAAACCGGGGATACAGCAGTAAAACGTTCATAAAATAACCAGACAGTATGGACAGTATAGTGGATTCCATAAGGCTCCCCTGACGATCGGGCTTTTTGGAAAACCAGGGCTAGAGAGCAGTTCTAATCTAACTGACGTAAATTTGATGTAGTCTTTTGCGATTGTCCATTCAGGAAGGCCTCTAAATTCCTCACCAATCAAAGATTTTGAACCGAAACTATTGTCCAAACGAAGCGAAAGAACTGTATTCAAATTGGCGTTGGACTCACCCACTTTACTCACTCCAATAGGCTTAACTGGACATTTGCGGGCGGTTTTGAGGAGCGAGGCGTGGATTTGTTGGATCGAGAAGTTGCCTGTGCGGGAGACACAAACCAAGTGCGAAGGCGTTTGGACTGTTCAAGGTCTAAATCATCCAGATTGAGCGGAGGCGGAAACAACTCACGGCTTTCTGATTGGGCCCAGGCAATGTCACAGGAAACGCGATCGTAACCAAACGGCAAAAAGGAATCTGGCAATCGAGCCAGTTGGGGCAAGACATTTTCGCTTTGTAGAAACGTTTGTCGCTGGTGTAATAGCTGTTGGACTCGCTGCTGGCGGGCGGTTTTGTAGTTCAAAATGGGCGATGGATAGCCGTTGATGCGGGGCGGTGAGCCTAAAGCTGCGATCGGTAAGTTTGCCAGTTCGGGCACCCAGCGTTTGATAAACAGACCTTCTGGATCACAGCGATTGACGGCGGTTTGTCCAGGGTTATAGATGCGTGTCCAGGTTTTGTTGGCACAGTGAGTTACGCCCGCTTGCATGGCCCATTGATAGTGGTCGATCGGGCAATCTCCATCGATTAGATGCCTCATAAAGTGCAATGCTCCATATCGCCAATCCATTCCCAGAAGGTTGCTCAAAAAGCTAGCATACAGGGCGCGAGTCCGAAAGTTCATTTCTTTCCAGCCTCCAGTTTCTAACAAGCAGCGGGCGGCCGCATCGACGATCGGAAAGCCTGTGCTTCCCGATTGCCATGCCTTGTAGTCGTCTTCGTTAAATGCCCAGCCTTCTTTCTCAAAGACGGTATAAAGCGATCGCAGTTCCAATTGAGGCAAATAGCGAAATCGTTGAGCAAATCCACTTCCCCAGCGCAATCGATTGATCAGTTGGCGGCCGCTGCGTTGGATGCGATAGTCTGGAGAATCTTTGAGAAAGCGCACTGTTTGATAACATTCACGAATCGAAATCGCGCCAAATTTGATGTAAGGGCTAAGTCCCGAAGTCGCGTTGGCATTGGGATAGGACAGTTGCCAGTAGTAGCGATCGGCTTTCTGACTAATGAAATCTTGCAAGAGTTGACGAGCAGGTTGCGTGCCCCCTAGGGGAATGGGCTTGCGATCGGCGATCAGTCCCAATTCAGCCAAAGTCGGCAGCGGATCACTGGGCAAATCAGGAGTCAGAATCCGACCGGGCGTAGGCACCTGAGCTTCATTCATTTCTGCATACCAGTGCTTGCCATATTCAGGAGCCGAAACCAGATCGCCCATGGCCGCAGTTGGCTCAAACCAGCGAATCTTTAAGTTTTGCTCAGTCAATGTCACATTCAACTGGGCATCTCGCACTCGCCCATACAGCATTTTTCAAGTAGATGTAGTACGATTAACTAGTCAGTGTCAGTAGA